>PCBP01000049.1 GCA_002730985.1 Flavobacteriales bacterium
AAGCGTTATTTAATATGAATTTCCATAAAACAATTTTCGGAGGCAGTATCTTCTCGGCATGTGACCCCTATTTCCCTACGATGTACTATCATATCTTTGCAAACAAAGGAAGGAAACTGATTATCTGGCTAAAATCAGCTGAAATTCAATACCTGAAGCCAGCAGACACCACACTAAGCCTTCATTTCAAAATAACAGAAAAAGATATCCATCTTGCTGAGAATACTTTAAATAATGATGGGAATTTTGAAATCTGGCATACTGTTGAAGCAATTAATAAAAAAGGTGTTATTTGTGCAAAAGCAAGAATGCTAGTTTATCTAAGAGATGATGAAAAGAAAAATAAATTAGGCTTCTAAACTTTAGTTATCAGTACTGTTGCGTAGGCTGAAACACCTTCTTCTCTACCAACAAAACTCAGATTTTCAGTTGTTGTTGCTTTTATAGAAACTAAATCTTTATCAACTCCCATACATGAAGCTAATACCTCCTTCATACTAGGAATATAAGAACTGATCTTTGGTGTTTGCAAACAAATTGTTGAGTCAATATTTCCTAATTCATATCCTCTACCTCTAATAAGCCTCATGACTGAAGAAAGTAGTATCTTACTATCAACTCCTTTATATTTTGGATCAGTATCAGGAAAATGGATGCCTATATCTCCTAAATTAGCAGCCCCCAATAGAGCATCACAAATAACATGGATTAGAACATCAGCATCAGAATGACCCCAAGCACCTTTATTATGAGGAACCCTAATGCCTCCGAGCCAAAAATCTAAACCATCTTTTAACTGATGAACATCAAAACCAAAACCTACTCTAATTTTCATTAATTTTTTTCCGTTACTCTTCCAAAGTCCCAATTTAGTGAAAAACGCATGGTATTTGCTAATGGATTAGCTACTCCAGCTTCAGTATTAGCATTAACAAGATAAGAAAAATCAATTGTATAAACTGTATATTTCATCCCCATTCCAAAAGCGAAATATTTTCGTCCTCCCTTAGTGTCATGCTCATTAAAATAACCTGCTCTTAATGCAAATTGATTATCATACCAATACTCAGCACCTACTGAATACATAATTTCTCTCATTTCTTCCTTAAGTCCTCCGGGAGCATCTCCAAATGACTGAAAAATGCCAGAAACAACTGAAACATCAGGATCTTTTCCTGAAACTATCCCGCCTTGATCATCATATTCTGGTGGTGTTGGAACCAATAATTTATTAATATCA
This sequence comes from Flavobacteriales bacterium, assembly GCA_002730985.1. Lineage (GTDB taxonomy): Bacteria > Bacteroidota > Bacteroidia > Flavobacteriales > BACL11 > BACL11. The sequence continues at coordinate 1,241 of PCBP01000049.1, forward strand.
AACGCCAAAGAAATTTTATTGTAATCATCAATGTCTGTACCTAAAGCTGTACCTAATCTCATGTTAATCGGGATAAAATCATTATTAGCTGTCTCAGTATATCTAATCTTACTTCCTATATTTGAAATATTTAATCCAATAGATAGATCTATATCCTGTCTAGCTATTCTTACAGATTCTGAATAGAAACCTGCTAAATCTGCTGCAATTGATTGCCCTGAAACAGTCTCATATCCACCTACAGATTGCCCTCCAGTAAGATCAGAAAGAATATATTTTCCTCCAATTGAGAGTGAGAAATTATCTGCTAACTTTCTAGAATATGCTGAGCCAATAACGTATTCATTAGGTGTATAATTACCTATCAGACCTCCATTGTTATCTGTAAAAGTAATTTGTCCAAGAGAAAAATAACCTAGTTCGAATCCTACCGCTTGATCATTTCCTATCTTCTTATATCCAGTAATGTATGATAAATTAATGTCATTTACAAGAGCACGTAACCAAGGTACAAAAGAAATAGAAATCCCTAAATCATTCTCCACAAATGCAAATTTTGCAGGATTCCAATGCATAGAATTCACATCAGGAGTTGTCGCGACGCCTACATCCCCCATGGCTCCGGCTCTAGCATCTGGACCAATCAACAAAAAAGGGACTGAAGTCGTGATAGTATTCAATTCTTCCTGAGCGAATGAATTTATCATCATTAATAGTGCGCTTAAAATCCCAATTAATTTCTTCATGCTATTTAAAATTTGATTTGCAAATATACTTCTTTTATTATGTGAGTAAACGCCATTCTTAAGGTAATAGTATGATTCTTATCGATTTTGATGAAAAATCACCATCCTCAGAGGTAACTCCTAAGTTTGCAATATACATCCCCGCACTCATTTTACCCCCATAATTATCCTCTCCATCCCATTTAATTGGTCCAATTCTATACCCTTCAGTATTATAAGAATCCTGCTCAATTCTTTTAACTAAGAATCCTGTAATAGAATAAATCTCTAAAACATAATCAAGTTCTTGGTTAACTTTATTATGCTGAAAATACATATCTGTAGAAGTAGAAAAAGGATTAGGATAAGTTGTGAAATCTGAGATGACAATATAATCTTCATCCGTTACAATGAAATTGATAATAGCTTCAGATGAATTATTAAAAACATCCCAAACTTTTAAAGTGATTGAATGTTCCCCTTGTGATAAATTATATAAAGGGAATCTAACTACGCCTCTAGTAAAATCATCTTTAGAAGCTTCATAAAAATCATTCAATATATAAGGATCTGTAGTATTGTTATCCAAAACAGCTGTGATATCGTGTCCAATACCATTTCCTACTGTATTTATACCACTAGCATCAAAAATATGAGCAAGAAGTGTTGGATTTGCATCAGTTATTCCTCCATCTACAAAAAGTGTGTCATTCATAAAAATAGATAGCTCAGCCCCATCATAATCATAAATTATATCATCTGCCGTACCTCCAATTACAAAATCCTCTTCAGTTCCATTAGCATCAGATGGATTCTGCAAATCATCATTCATGGCATAATATGATATCTTACCAAACCCATAATTATAGGCAATATCCTTAGGGACAATAAATGAAAAAGAAAATCTCCCATTTTCTACAGTCGCGGCTCCTCTATATAATATATTATTCTGATCTCTGTATGGCATAGGGGTACAACTTTCTTGTCCTAAAGTACTTTTGATTATCTCTTTATCATATACAGTGGCATAAATTGTGCCGTTAAAGTCAGACAAAAATACATCGTCATCTTCAATCTGCCCTTCAATCGTAACTTCTCCCAAAGCCTTCAAAGTATCATTAATTAAAGTAGTATGCACTTCAAATCTTGGATATGCTAAACGAAGTGCCGGATCACCCAAAAGCGTAAAATTCCTGTTATTAGAAGAACTTCCGCTTAAAACCTTTGTAGTCTTAAACACATCGCCTAACCTTGGAAATTCTCCATCTTGCTTCGCAAAAACTGTTTGAATAAACTTAGTATTTAAATTGTAGTTTGGCGCTGAATAGACCAGTCGAGTAGTACTTAGTAAAGCTATGGACCCTCCCTCAGGATTTAACAATACATATTCCCCAGCTGATTTTTCTGCAGGATTATCAAAATATGAGAATTTACATGTCGCTGTCATAAAAAGTGGTAAATTATTAAGATTATCCCACTTTTGAATCTGATCAATCTCTAGAATTCTTTCTTGAGTCCAACCTAAAGGCCCGCCATGACCAGTATAATTCACTAACAAAGCCCCCTGATTTAATTTATTATTTATTGCATTCTGAGCATCTTCACTTCTTGGCCCTCCTGGAGTTGCTTCTTGCTCGTAATTATCCAAATAAATCTTCTGAATATTTATCTCGTCATAATTATCTGAAACATGATTAGCTAAGCTATCTGCTTGCCACATATGAGTATTTCCATCTAGAGCATCACCATCATCAGCTATAAAAACAATATCATTTCTCCAACTGCCAAATGACAAACTTTCATAATATCTCTCCACTTTATCAACCAATATATTTGCTTCTAAAGTTGTAGAAGCAGGAAACCTGCCAATACCAATATCTACTAAATCATTGTTAAATAAACCTTCATCATCATCTAATAATCCAAAATAATCGTCAGTAACATAACTATCAGTAGGATGAGTAGAATTGACAGACTGATAAGTAGGAATATAATTTGTATTATTTGCTATCCTGTTTTTTGGATCAAATGAACCATCACCAAATAGTAAAAGGTACTTGAACTGAGAATCTTGCTTATCATACTGAAACTTTAGAAAATCACGGATAGCGCTCACATCTTGCATCCCTGATGAAAATTCATTGTATATCTGCTGCGGAGTAACAACAACTGATATAATATCATCCTTTTCTAGATGAAAATTAGCCAACCGATCTGCGGCTGACAAGAAGTCAGGATGACACACAATAATAAATTCAGTATTAGCAGAGGTGTTATGTATATTTTGATTTAAAACACTCCCTTTTAAATTAGGAGTTAAATGTCCCGAGGTATTAAAAGCAATATATTCATGTAAGACATTTAAAGAATCATTAAAAGTTAAATCATTTGAATTAATTGATGTCACCAATCTTACTACATTAGTAGGCTCTGTAACATCCCAAACTTCAAAACCGATTCCATTTTCAATTCGATACTGTCCTATTGCATTTCCTAAACTTGCAACATCTCTAAAAGCCAAAGAATTACCTATTAACTTAAGCTTCCTTCGTGCATTAATCTCAATATAGTTAAGCCATCCCTCTGCACCATTATCTAATGAGGAATATTCTATATCTATACCTAAAGTAGATGTACTTGCTAAATATTGAGTTTTAGCTGATACCTCTTTAGCATATTCTTTAGCATATTGTGGAGAAACAACAGGGACACTCAAATTTGTTAAAAAAGATTCATTGGCATCAACTGTAAAACTTGAAGCTTGTAAGGATCTTGCTACCGCAGCAACTTTTATATTAACATAATCAGACTGTATTAAATCTGGAAAAGAGAATGAAAAAGACTGCTTACTATCATAAGAAAAACGTTCCCCAAACCATTTACTACCAGACTGAATTAAATTCTCCAATTCTTCCTCATGCAGCGCATATGTATTGTATGTAGTAATTGTTTCTGTAGGATTTTGCAAAAGCTCCCTTTCATTAATCCTTTTGCCATTAAATTGATTGTCAATAGTAAGGAAATAATTTACCTCATCAGCAAAAAGATGTATTTCATGTTCAAATAAATTATTGTTTGTATTGAAGCTCCAAACATTGGCTGACATTCCATAAAACAAAATATAATCTCCATCCTCAAAAACACCATTATTATTGGCATCATAAACTTTTATTGCATTTTCAGTTAGATCTGAATATCTAAAATCTGAATTTAATTTTGGAAGCATCCCGCCTCCATTCCCATAAAGTTTTATAGCAGCAGTTTGAAGATTGGAAACATTAACTCCTAAATCCTGAAAGTCAGAGTACTCTAATCTGTAAATACCATCTTTATTTGTAGAGACCTTATACCAATCTCCATTAGAAAGAACAGAGTTGTTTTGAGCAAATAAACCAAGCAAAAAACTCATCTGAAATAATAATAAAATTAATAACCTCTTCATCATTGCAAATTTATGCATCATTTTTAATAATAAGGTGATAACGAGCAATAAAAGAATTTAGTATACAATTTTTATCTAGTAAAAGGTAATATCAAATAATTTGTTTATTTTTGTAGAATTGAATTTAAGAAAAACTGATTTATGTTTAACAATATCTCCAAAATTATAATTACAGTTTCTGCATTAGTATTTATAACTAATACAGCTTCTGCTCAGGACCCTGCATTTAGTCAATTTTATGCAAATCCTTTATATTTAAATCCTGCTTTTGCCGGTACCAATGATTGCCCAAGAGTAAATTTAAATTACAGAGACCAATGGCCAGGAGTAGGAAGAACCTATGTCACTACATCTGCATCTTGGGATCAACACATTCAATCTATTGGAGGAGGCTTGGGAGTTGTCGTATCGCAAGACAGGGCTGGAGCTGGTAATCTAAACACTTCGCATGCATCATTATTATACTCTTACAGATTAAAAGTAAATAACAATTGGGCCATGAAGGCAGGCTTTGAGGCCTCCTACAGAATGATAGAATTAGATTGGAAAGATTTAACTTTTGGGGATATGATTGACCCTCAATATGGTTTCATTTATCCAACTCAAGAAGATGTAGTAAACAACCCTACTGCTAAAAACTTTCCTGACTTCTCTACTGGTTTACTAGCTTACTCTGAGAACTTGTTTTTTGGATTCGCAGCACACCATTTAACTAAACCAGAGCAAGGTTTCATTAGTGAAAGTCAATTGCCAACAAAACTCACAGTTCATGCAGGAGGTAGCTTTGCATTAAGCAGATACAAAAACTCAGTTACTACTATTTCACCTAACTTTCTATATCAAAAACAACAAGAATTTCAGCAATTTAATTATGGTGTCTATGTAAACAGAGGTCCTGTTGTTGGTGGTCTATGGGCAAGAAACAGTCTAGAGAACTTTGATTCATTTATACTTATGTTAGGGCTAATACAAGAATCATTCAAATTTGGATATAGCTATGATATAACAGTGAGTAATCTAAAGAACAGTAACACACTAGGAGCACATGAATTATCATTCACATTATTCATGCCTTGCCGATCAAAAAGTAAATCGTTCAATACAATAAGTTGTCCGCAATTCTAGTTAATAACAAACGTAAATTAATATTTTTCAATAAAAAACATGAAGACAAACAAATTAATTTTAGCAATAAGTTGCCTCTTTATTCTAGGGGCATGTTCTAGTGGCAACAAATCTTCAAACACGAGAGATTCATCCACTACTGGCTGGAAGTACAATAATCCAAAGAATGGAGGGTTTGAAGTAAACTCAAAATTTAAAGAACAAGCAACAGGGCCAGGTCTATTATTTATAGAGGGAGGGTCTTTTACTATGGGAAGAGTTGAACAAGATGTAATGTATGAATGGGATAATATTCCAAGAAAACAGACTGTTTCATCATTCTATCTAGATGAAACAGAAGTTAGAAATGTTGACTACCTAGAATACCTTTTTTGGATTCAGAGAGTATATGGCATGTCCTACCCTGAAGTATATAAAAAAGCTCTTCCAGACACTCTAGTATGGAGAGATAAATTAGGTTACAATGAACCTTTTGTTAATGGATATCTAAGACACCCTGCTTATAAAAACTATCCTGTAGTTGGTATTAGCTGGCAACAAGCAACTGATTATTGCGCTTGGCGAACAGATAGAGTCAATGAAAGAATTCTTATAGATAATGGCATTCTAAGAGAAGATATGGAGCAAATGGATGATAATGTCTTCACTACTGAAGGATATAGACAAGGGCTGTATGAGGGGATAGTAAGAAGGAATCCGAAAAATCTTACAAATGAAAATTATGGTAGTGGAGAAAAGACCAGAACTGTAAGAACAGAAGATGGTCTACTATTACCAAGCTACAGACTACCTACCGAGGCAGAATGGGAGTTTGCAGCTCTAGGATATGTTGGCAACACACAAGAAGAAAATACAAATGAAAGAAAATTATATCCTTGGAATGGAGCATCATTAAGAAATGGAGACCCTAGAAATCAAGGGGAAATTATGGCAAACTTTAAAAGAGGAAGAGGAGATAATATGGGGGTTGCTGGTAGCTTAAACGACAACGCTGACATCACTTCTCCCGTAAGATCCTATTGGCCTAATGATTACGGATTATATAATATGGCTGGGAACGTTTCAGAGTGGGTTATGGATGTCTACAGACCAGTAATTGAGCAAACTACTACTGCAGATCATAGAAGCTTTAGAGGAAATGTATTTAAGACTGATTCACTTGATACAGACGGCATGGTAGTATTTGATGACTTAGGAAAAGCAATAAAAGTAGATGTTAATGTCCAAGGCAACGCATATAGAAGAAATTATAAGAAAGCTGACAACATAAATTATCTAAATGGAGATATCGAATCTCAAATGGGAATTGATTGGAATAACTTTCTTAATGAAACCGATGAGGATGATACGGCAAAAGTTAAGATTGATAAATGGAATACCTCAGCTAGCATGTATAAAGATGATGCTCATGAAGGAAATAGTAATGAGATGTACGCCTATGGAGAGTCTTCTTTAATAACTGACAGAACAAGAGTCTTTAAAGGAGGCTCATGGAAAGACAGGGCTTATTGGCTCAACCCTGGCACAAGGAGATATCTAGATCAAGACCAATCAACTGATGCAATTGGTTTTAGATGTGCCATGGATAGGCTAGGCGCTCCAACAAGTAGAGAAAGAGATAACCAAAGAAGAGGAACTGATTATAGTAAAATAAGAAAATAATCATCAAGTAATAACTTATTCAAGACCCCACTAATCATGGGGTTTTGTTTTATATTGACTTATGGAAATTTCAGAACTTTATAAGATTTATAGAAGCAACCCTATAATTTGCACTGACACAAGAAAAATTAAAAAAGGAAGTCTGTTTTTTGCATTAAAAGGGAAAAGCTTTAATGGAAATAAGTTTGCAGCCCAAGCAATCCGGGAGGGCTGTAGCTTCGCAATAATTGAAGAGAAAGAATATCTTGCCAACAACAAATTTATTCTTGTAGATGACGTCTTAAAAACGCTACAAGATTTAGCAAAACACCATAGAAGAAAACTATCAATACCTCTTTTAGGTATTACAGGGTCAAATGGCAAGACAACATCAAAAGAACTAATCTATTCTGTATTGCAATCATCACTAAATTGTTATGCCACGAAAGGAAATCTAAATAATCACATAGGGGTTCCATTAAGTATCTTAGAGATAACTAATAAGCATGAAATCGCAATTATTGAAATGGGAGCAAATCATAAGAAAGAGATTAAATTTCTCTGTAATATTGCAGAGCCAACACATGGAACAATTACTAATATAGGATCAGCTCACCTGCAAGGATTTAAAAACCTGCAAGGTGTTATTGATACAAAAAACGAACTATATAATTTTATCAAAAAAAGTAATGGGTCTTTATTTGTAAATACTGATGATAAGATATTAGTTAATCTATCAAAGAACATCAAAACAACTACGTATGGCATATCTAGTAAGCTAGACACTTCAATAATTAGTAATACTCCGTTTTTAAACGTATTATGGGACCAAGAAGTTATTAAAAGTAGATTAATCGGAGAATATCAATTTTACAATATCTCATTAGCAATATGCATTGGTAATTATTTTAATATATCTAAGACAAATATAAAATCTGCTATTGAATACTATATCCCCAAAAACAACAGATCAGAAATGACAAAAACGGATAATAATATTATAATAATGGATGCCTATAATGCTAATCCATCAAGTATGGAAGCTATGCTAGATTCCTTTGCAAAGCAAGATTATCAAAACAAGCTCTGCATACTAGGAGATATGCTTGAAATGGGTGATTTTTCGGATAAAGAACATGCTAAGATTATCAAAACTTGTCAGAAACTAGAACTAGAAGCTCTATTTGTTGGAGAGGCATTTAGCAAACTGAATAATAAAGCATTCAAGAACCTAGCTGATCTAAAGATATTCATTAAGAAGTATCCAATAAACAACAAAACAATATTACTAAAAGGATCTAGAGGGATTGGCTTAGAGAATTTGGTGAGTTCTCTTTAAGAGTATCCCTAAATAATTTCTTGACAACAAAATAACATAAAGAGAAAAAAGCACCTAATAAACCTCCCAGAAAACCTCCTAAGAATATTGATGTCTTATCTTCTTCTAAAGGAAGAATAGGCTCATCTATAATATTAATTATAGGTGTTTTATTTAAGAGTGCTATTTTAGAAAGCTCCAGGTTTTTTACAATCTCTAAATACATAGTATTAAGCACCTCAACCCTTCTCATTAACTGTAATTCTTTTAATCGACCTGTTGCTTTTATGATCCTCCGATTTATATCCTGTACTCTTGCGAATTCTTGTTCCGCAATTTCCAATTCTGCAAATACAGAGTCTGCCCTATCTTGATAAAAATCTAAAGTATTATTTGCTTGTGATGTCTCATGTATAATATACATCTTTATCATTTGATCAATCAACCTCTTCACAAACTCTCTGGCAAAATCCTGATTCAGAGATGTATAAGAGAGTGTAATAATATTAGACTCATCAGAGCGCAACTCAACAGTCAGATCATCTTCAATAAGCTCTTTCCAAATAACCCCACTAATACTGTCATAAATATAACCATTATTATCACAGAATGAGATGCCTCTTAAAAAATCATAATCATCCCAATCTTCTTTTTCTTTAATATTATTAATCTCAATATAATGTTCTATGAGGCAATCCGTTTCACCATTAATTTTTGCATCCTGTACTAAAGCACTAACAATAACACCTCTTGATTTTAATAACTCGATTATATTACTTTGGCTAAATGTACTGCTCTGCACACCACCAAGATCAAATCCAACAAGATTAGCAATGCTTGACATAGCTCCGACTGAAGCTCCTCCATCTTGTTCAACAACAAAAGTGAGTTCAGCATTATATTTTGTATCTGAAAAAATAGCAAAAATAACTCCAACTATACAAAACAAGAATGAGGAAATAAAGATTAAGAACTTTTTTTTGAGCAAGAATGCTTTATACTCTGAAAACTTAATCAGAATATCCTTTAACTGTATTTCATCATCGTATCGTTGCATTAAAAGGAATTATTTACTCTATCTATTAATAACCATAAAGACATAACAGCTGTAATTTTTGTTATTACACTTTCAATGTGCTTATTATAATCAATATCTTCCTTTTTCTTACGCTTTACTTTGTGCTCACTTATAACCCTAATTGTTGTGCCAGGTTTTACTTTTGGAGAAATCGTGAACAATCCTAAATTTAATGATTTCTTTGTTACTCCATTAGCATGTACAACAACAGTACTTGATTTCTTATTATGTTTAGCATACCCTCCTGCAAAATTCCGAACATAATAATCAGCTCTTTTCCCAAAGAAAGGAGCGCTAATTGAGCTCCCATCTATATTATGCAAATCACCTGTAACCTGCACAACATCTAAGCTTTTTGGGATAATTATACTATCTCCCTCTAATAAAACTAAATTATGTTTAGATCTACTTTTAGATATTGCCTTTTCCAAATCAAAATATACTGCATCATACATTAAACTGTCATAACTAAAGTCCTTTGCTTTTAACTGCTCTCTATTTAACAACTCTTTATTATAAATATTTGACAACTCCGCATTAATTAAGATTGAATCTAATAAAACATCTGGGATATTTAAATCATTTTCATCTGTCTTCTCTACCTTAAATTTTCTGAACATCTTAGCTCCATCCATATAAGCATAATTAGTTAACCCCCCCGCTCTCTTAATTACTGATGAAATCTTCTCGTCCTTTGAAAGTAAAGAGTAAGTTCCTGGATATTTTACTTCCCCCACTAATACAATATTGACAGGCTCCTCATAATCAGCATTGTCTCTAACAAAAACCTGATCAAATGGTTGCAAAAGAAATTCTTGAGCTTCAGAGCTCAACATTAATTCCTCTCCAATTTTTATATTCTTGACAATTGCTCTTCTTGGTTTTAATTTATTTGAAGAAATGTCATAGTCCATAATTCTACTCACTTCTATCTTACTACCTTCTGCTTGCTGAGTAATTCCTCCTGCTTGTAAAAGTAAATCTTGCAAATTCATCCCAACTCCAAACTCAAATTCGCCTGAAGCCCTGACTGCTCCAAATACAGAAACAAAGAACTCGTCATCAAAATCATTAATAGAAAGCACACGTACAATATCATATTCCTGCATCAATATATTATCCTCATGCTGCTGATCATTAATAATCTCTCCTAAATCTACGGCAATATGGGATTTTGTTCTATCCTCATTTAATCTAATAATATATACTTTATCCAAAAATGTTTTCTCATCAATACATTTAGCTCTTTTAAGCAAGGAAAAAAGTGTTTCTCCTCTTATAAACTCATAATCACCTTCCACCCCAATACTCCCTTTCACCGAAACTACATTTGATAATCTATTAGAAATTACATTCACTATAATCTGATCTCCATTTTGAACAGTAGTAGAGTTAGTATGGTCTTGATGTACGTCATTTACCCTTATTGAATTATAATCTATTCTTTTCATAGTAACAACATCCGTGAAAGCATTAGTAGTAAAACCACCTGCATAATTAATAATCTCAGCAACTGATTCTCCTGATTTAGCCTCATAAGTATAAGGACGATTTACTCCACCACTCACTTCAACAATATGCCTTGCTGGAGGAACAAACAAATAATCACCATCTTGCATATAAATATCTTGAGAGCGTAAAGGATTAAATAAGAACTGATAGACATCTAATGAATCAACAGTTTCTCCATTTCTTTTAAGATAAATGTTTCTAACGGTTCCTAACTGATTTGGTCCTTTAGCTGCTATCAATGCATTAAATGCTGTATTTATTGCTGGTATTGAATATGATCCTGGATGATAAACCTCTCCAACAATATTTACAGTAATCACTCTTGAATAAGCAAGTGTAACATCTATCTCAGAATTTTGCATATCCAAAAAAGAAGAAAATCTACTCTTCAAGAGTGAACGCATCTTCCCAAAAGTTAACCCCTTTACATAAATTCTCCCATAAGAACTTGGGTTAATATAGCCTCTATCATCTACTAAAAGTGTTTCAGAAAATTCAGAATAACCCCAAACAGAAATTGAAATTTCATCCCCACTCCCTACTTTATAATTCTCAGGAGCTTTTGCATCTAACGCTTTCTGATAAAAAGACAACTTATTATTTCTAAAAATATCTTGACCATAAATTCTTGCTCTAGGATATGTAGCCGTATCTTCTACCAAAGTGTCACCAAAAACTAAATAAAACCGAGACAAATTGGAGCTAGAGTCAATCGTATCTCTATCTCCTTTTGCATATTCCCCTCTGCTATACTTATAGTTCATTGCCTCTGCAATTTCAGATTCAGAAAGACCCATCTTTTGAAGCACCTGTTCTGATGGAATGTCAGACGCCCTTAAATCTTTAGGATTTGCATCTGAAGGTAAAAAATTCAAATATCCAGGATTAATTTTTGATTTCTCAACATCAATTTGTGCGCTAATAGTGACAGCAAGTAAGATTGAGAAAAATAATAATAATTTCTTTTTCATAATTTTTATTTTAAAATAGAACGCGAGATTACAATTCTTTGAATCTCTGATGTCCCTTCATAAATCTGAGTAATCTTTGCATCACGCATTAAACGCTCAACATGATATTCTTTTACAAAACCATAACCTCCATGAACTTGTACAGCTTCAACTGTTGTCTTCATAGCAACTTCAGAAGCAAAAACTTTAGCCATAGCACTTGCTTTATCATAATTTTTTCCATTATCCTTTAACCAAGCTGCCTTTAAACACAGTAATCGTGCCGCATCAATTTCAGTAGCCATATCTGCTAATTTGAATGCAATTGCTTGATGCTTTGAGATTTCTTTTCCGAAAGCTTTTCTCTCTCTAGAATACTTTAATGCTAACTCATATGCTCCAGACGCTATCCCTAAGGCTTGCGCAGCAATGCCAATCCTGCCACCTGATAGTGTTTTCATAGCAAAGGTAAAGCCAAAACCATCTTCACCTATTCTATTTTCTTTTGGGATCTTTACATCAGTAAACATTAAAGAATGTGTATCTGAACCTCTAATTCCTAGTTTGTTTTCTTTTATACCTATAACAAATCCTTCCATGCCTTTCTCTACAATAAAAGCATTGATTCCTTTGTGTCCTTTTTCTACATCTGTTTGTGCAATTACCAAATAAATACTTGCGGTGCCTCCATTTGTAATCCAATTCTTTGTTCCATTTAACAAATAATAGTCTCCTTTATCAACTGCAATTGTTTGCTGTGAAGTTGCATCTGAACCAGCTTCTGGTTCTGACAAACAGAATGCGCCAATCATTTCTCCCCCTGCAAGTGGCTTTAAATATTTTTCTTTTTGTTCTTTAGTGCCAAAAGTCTCTAACCCCCAACATACTAATGAGTTATTTACTGACATTACAACTGAACAAGAAGCATCCACTTTTGAGATTTCTTCCATTGCTAAAACATAAGAAATAGCATCCATTCCAGCTCCACCATATTCTGGATTCACCATCATTCCTAGAAACCCTAGTTCTCCTAGTTTTTTAATCTGTTCTTTTGGGAATGTTTGAGTTTCATCTCTCTCAATGACTCCAGGCAATAATTCAGTTTGCGCAAAGTCCCTTGCCGCATCCCTGATCATCTTATGCTCTTCTGACAACTCAAAGTTCATTATTTGCTTTTTTAAGAATGTATGCAAAAATACACTTTTTAAACTATCTTTGAAATCTAATGCCCATCAATGAGAAATACCGTGTTTTAGGTGTAATGTCTGGAACCTCCTTAGATGGAATTGATTTAGCCATTTGTACATTTACTAAAGATACTAATTGGAAATTTAAGATTGAAAAATCAGAAACACTAGAGTACACTTATTACTGGAAAAAAACACTATCAGAGCTGCATACAAGAAGCGAATCTTTTATCTCAGAAATAAATATAGAATATGGTAAACTATTAGCAGAAACTATCAATATCTTTTTAGCAGAAGAGAAAATTGATTTTATCGCCTCTCATGGGCACACTATTCTTCATCAACCCAAAAATAATATTACACTACAAATTGGAGATGGCGAAACAATGGCAAACATTACAAAAACGAAAATAATTAATAATTTTAGAAGTCTAGATGTCTCCTTAAATGGACAAGGAGCTCCATTGGTTCCTATTGGTGATTTACATCTATTCTCTGAATATAAATATTGTGTTAATCTAGGAGGATTCGCTAATATCTCCATAAAAGAGAATAACACCATAATAGCTTTTGATATCTGCCCAGTAAATATTGTGATGAATGCAATAAGTAAAAGGTTAAAACTTGAATTTGACATGAATGGCAATCTTGCCAAAAAAGGAAAAATTATACCAGAACTTTTAGAAGAACTTAATAATCTGCCCTTTTATAAAAGAAAACCACCTAAATCTTTAGCAAGAGAATGGGTTGAAGAATTTATAAATCCATTACTTACAGCAACTTACAAAAATGAAGATTTGCTAAATACATTTTGCGAACATGTAGGGATGCAAATTGGTAAATTATTAGATTGTAATTCAGCATTTTTCACAGGTGGAGGTGTATTTAATACTTATCTAATGAGCAGAATATCACACTACTCTAAAGCAGAAGTGATTATTCCAAATAAAGAAACCAGCAATTTTAAGGAGGCTCTAATTTTTGGATTTCTAGGAGTTTTAAGACTAAGAAATGAAGTCAATTGTCTGCAATCTGTTACAGGAGCCAAAGAAGATAATTGTGGAGGAGAAATTAACAATCCGATGTAATAAAATACATCCTATAAACATATAATATCTTGGAGCTAATTGATACATTTGCAAAAAATAGAACTAAAGTAGAAAATGGAAGAATTGTTAAAGAAATTTGAAAGCAAGAAACCCGAAATTGTTTTTGAGTGGAAAGATTCAGAGACCGAAGCAGAGGGATGGATAGTTATAAATTCATTAAGAGGAGGAGCTGCTGCTGGAGGAACCAGAATGAGAACTGGCGTTACAAAAGATGAGGTTCTAGCACTTGCTAAAACAATGGAAGTTAAGTTTACTGTCTCTGGACCACCTATTGGAGGCGGAAAGTCAGGGATAAATTTTAATCCAAAAGACCCCAGAAAGAAAGAAGTACTAAAAAGATGGTATGCTGCCGCTAAACCTCTTCTAAAAACATATTACGGGACTGGTGGGGACATGAATGTTGATGAAGTAAATGAAGTAATCCCGATTTGTTATGAAAATGACATACTATTCCCATTAGAAGGAGTCTTAAAAGGGCACCACAAGAAAGATGAACAAGACACAAATCAGATTATCAAACAGTTATCAGAAGGAGTCCCTTTAATTGTTAGAAATAAAAAACTTACCCCTAATCCATCACGAGATTATTCAGTTGGTGATTTAATCACCGGATATGGAGTTTCTGAAGCTATTCTTCATTATTATAGCATTTATGGAGGAGAAATAAAAGGGAAAAGAGTAATAATTCAAGGGTGGGGAAATGTAGCAGGTGCTTCTGCCTATTATTTAGCACAAGCTGGTGCAATTATTGTAGGTATTATTGATGTTGCAGGAGGAATAATCAATAAAGACGGCTATACTTTTAAAGAAATATCATCATTATTAGAGCAGAGAAGCTCAAACTTTTTAGAAACTAATAATATGCTCTCCTTTGAACAGGTAAATGAAAGAATATGGGGGATTGGGGCAGAAATATTTATTCCAGCCGCCGCATCTCGTCTACTATCTCAAGATCAGTTAGATCAGATGATCTCTAATGGCCTAGAAGTAATATCAGCAGGAGCAAATGTGCCTTTTGGTGATAAAGAAATCTTTTTTGGCCCAATATCAAAAAGTGCCGATGAAAGAGTAAGTGTTCTACCTGATTTTATTGCAAATTGCGGAATGGCTAGAGCATTCTCCTATTTTATGCAAAATAACTGTCAACTGAATGATATTGCTATCTTTACTGCAGTATCTGAAACAATAAAGGAAGCTCTATTGAAAACCTTCAAAAAGAATAATGCTAAAACAAACATATCGAGAACTTCTTTTGAGATTGCATTAGAGCAATTAATCTAAAACACTAATTATGGATTTAGAACAAATTTTAATGATCGAATTTCTTGGAAATACTATAGAAGCATACACATGGTTCTTTGGAGCAATTCTATTGGGCTTAATCTTCAGAAAACTAATTTCAAAATATTTAAGCCATCTACTTTTTAAGACTGTAAAAAATAAAAACCTGGATGTAGGAAGTGAAAAGTTTGATCAGCTATTAACAAAACCTATTGGATTATTTATTATGCTATCTATTATATATTTAGGAAGTTCTCACATTCAGTATCCGCCAGGATGGAACTTAGGCAGCGAAAATGAAATAGGACTCAAAATGCTAATCAACAAGGGATTTGCTTTAATTTTCATATATTCTATATGTTGGATTCTATTAAAAATGATTGATTTTGCAGGCTTGATCCTACTCAAAAGAGCCGAATTAACAGAAAACAAAATGGACGACCAGCTAATCCCATTTATTATTGAGATTGGCAAAATATTCATCTACATTTTTGGAATATTCATAATTATGGGAAATATCTTTAATGTAAATATTGCCGCACTAGCAACAG
The DNA here is from genome assembly GCA_002730985.1 of Flavobacteriales bacterium. Taxonomy (GTDB): domain Bacteria; phylum Bacteroidota; class Bacteroidia; order Flavobacteriales; family BACL11; genus BACL11. Next base: position 17,160 of record PCBP01000049.1, read on the forward strand.
GCCTTGGAATTGGAGGAGTTGCCTTAGCAATGGCATCAAAAGAAAGCTTAGAAAATCTTTTAGGGTCTTTCACTATATTCTTTGATCAGCCTTTTACTGTTGGTGATGTTGTTATAGTGGGATCAGTAACAGGCACCATTGAGAAGGTCGGATTTAGAAGTACTAGAATCAGAACTTTTGACAAAAGCCTAGTTACTGTACCTAATAAAAAAATGATTGATGCAGAGTTAGACAACCTTGGTTTGCGATCGGTTAGAAGAGTGAAATTTAATGTCGGGCTAACTTACGAAACATCTTCTGAGCAAATGAAAGCAATTGTTAATGACATCCAAGAAATGATAAATCTTCATAAAACAACAAATCAAGATGGCAGGGTTCGTTTCCAAGAATTCGGGGCGAGCTCATTAGATATTATGGTAATGTATTTTGTGGATAGCCCAAGATGGGAAGATCTAATAAATGTAAAAGAAGATGTGAATTATAAAATTATGGAGATTGTGAAAAAACACAAGTCAGACTTTGCTTTTCCATCTAGAACAGTCTACTTGCAAAAATAACTATTAAAGAAAGATAAAAAATGATTATAACAATAATGATTGGCGTATTTGTTTTAGGATACTTAGCAATAGCACTGGAACATACAATTAAAGTAGATAAAGCAGCATCAGCACTTATTATCGGAGGGCTTGGCTGGGGACTCTTTGCGTTCTCAGGAATTGACCCCCACTCTCTAACTCATGAAATACAACATCATATTGTCGATATTGCAGAAATCTTGTTTTTCCTCTTGGGTGCGATGACCATAGTAGAGCTTGTAGATGCACATCAGGGATTCTCAATTATTACTGATAGAATCACAACAAATAAAAAAGTATATCTAATTTGGATTCTAAGT
>PCBP01000024.1 GCA_002730985.1 Flavobacteriales bacterium
AACAAGACTCCTTAACTTTTTCCTATTATGTTATTATTTAGTATTGACTTAGAATCAAACTCTAAAGATTCTATTATTTCACCATTTGCATGTGTTACATCTATGGTTATTGTATCTTCAATGTTTTTAACATTAACTTTAAATGTACCATTATCAACTTCTAGTTTATTTTTTTGTAAAGATTCTATGCCTTTTCGGAGAGATTTTACATATTTAATACCAAGTATAGTCTCACCCATTAATCTGTCTAAAAGTACATACAATTTTTTTAAATAATCTATTGATAATTCTCTATCCATTTAACAACTTTAACCATTCTTCTAGATCCATAACAACTTTTGGTGTTTCTCTGTTTCTTTTAATAACTAATACTGGAGTTGATTTACCAGAGTTAGTTTCACATTGCTTGAATGATTTCCAAACATTAAGTTTTTCTACATTTTTGCATTCAAAAGAAAAAGGTAGTTTCTTTCTAGCATGAGGGGTAAGGACAATGTCCTCACCCGTCATACCCATTATTTGAGATCCTATGTCATCCTTTAAATCAGGATATAATTTTACTAGTTTATCTCTTAATATATTCTGCAATCTCTTGCCTTTGTTCTTCGCTGATCTTGCTTTCATGGTAACAACTTTCTCCAAATTGATAAACCCATTGATACTTCAAAGGGACCTGCACTAATTCCTAAAGTCATATGGTCTCCCTTTACTATATTATAAGACATAGTAATAGAGAATAACCATAAAAATATTAAAGAAATACCGCATTGATTATCGTAAGATGTTCCAAGAGTTTTATATTTAATCATTATATACTCCTAGGTTTAAATTGAAATGTCTTGTAGTCGAAATCAAAAGCCATTTCAAAGTCTGTCTCGTCCCTAGATGCTAATGACCTAATAACTCTTATATTATTTGCATCTCTCTGTCCTTGTATGCCTAGAATCTTATCTGCTTTTTGTTCTATTGCTGAATTACCTTTAGCACTGTGAACAGTAAGCATATCTCTAGAAGCACCTTTAGATATGTGAGATATACCAAAGAATATAACATCCATTTGAGTTGCTATTTGCTTTAAACTATTAACTATCTTTTCCATTTTAGTAAAAGGATCATTATTGTATTTAACTTCTATTGCATCTATAGTATCTATACAAACAATTTGTGGCTGATTGTCAGCTATAAGTTGTTTCATAGAATCTATGTCTGGACTAGTAGTCATTACTTTAATGTGTTTTACTTTATCATTTATCTTATTAACTCTATCTTCATCATATATTCTATACGTTTCATTAACTTCTTGCTTAGTAATTCCATTACCAGCTTGTAAGAAACGTCTAAAGATAAGCCAATCACCAACCTCTAATGATAAATACATTACATTCATGTGAGATAGTTTTACCATAAGACTTTGCAGCCATGCTGTTTTACCTAACTTAGTATCACCTAGCAGTATTGCTAATTCGCCAGGCAAGAATCTATAGTCAGTATTCATAGGATAATAGTCTTTAAGATTAAAGCTGTTAGTGTCCATATCCATATGCACAAAGTCTCTTAGTTTACTAGAAAGCTCTTTTACATTAAGAACTTCTAGACCATAGTTTTTATTCTTATAAAACTTGCATATTGGATCACAATATTTTTCCATAATTGTATCACTACAACTATAACCATTGTGTTCCCAAGCATATACATCGTCTATAATTTTAAGAATTTCGTTATGATCTAATGAAGGTATATTATATTCAGACATTTTTATAGCACCTTCTTTTTGAATGCCCATTCTACGCCAACCATTAGCCATTCTAAGCAGTGTTATATGTCTTTCACCTTCTTTATCTGATTTCCACATCTTTTGCACACAAGTTACATGTGCATTTAGATTAGTGTTAGATACATCAGCGTTATTTTCTTCTTTAAACTCTTTAACATCAAGAACTTTATCTTCCCATATTGTTATTTGATTTTCATCAAAAGGTTTATGGTTGTAATCTTGTTTTTGAGTTTGACAATATTCACATATTTCTAGATATGTCATATCGTTTAACATTTTCCATGATAATGGTAATTTGTATAGCTCACTTTTCATATTTATTGTGTAGCCAACACGAATTAATCTACCTTTATCATATATATTGTCAACAAGTTTACCAAAATGACTATCTATTGTCATCTTTACTTGATAAGGTAAGTTTTCACTTGGTACAAAACCATAAAGGTTAGGTATCTCTATGTGAAAACCTCTACCACTAAACCATATATGTATCTGATCATCTTCTAAACCTTGTTCGAGCAATGTTTCATAAAATGACAATGCTCTTTGTTTAGTATCTTGACCAGTCTTTTTACCTCTATCTATATCAAATATAACAGTATTTAATGCATATGTACCTTTATAAGACTTTATAGATCCTTTGTCTCTAAAATGTTCAAATGCGCTTTTATCTAATATAAATAAACTACGATATAGCTCTTGATTCGGTTTTATATACTTAGTTATATGTTCTGGGCGAATAGCATAGGCTCTGTTAGATACAGAACCTATTGCTAATTCTACGTATTTTACGTTATTATCTGCCATGTTTTTGTCTTATTTTGATTAGATATTTCTTTCAAATCAATGACACCTATTTCATTATATTCTTTATTCTCTCTTATCTTACGCCATGTTCTAGAATAAGCCGAAGGTAATCTTGTAGTATCACAATGCAATCTACCATATTTAGGTAATTGTGTTTCTATATGTATTGAAGATATTACAGGCACTCCTTCATTTATTCTTTTTGAAAGATATTTAAGAATTATCTTTTTAGTAGTCATTAAGTTGGTATTCCATTGAATTGATCATCACTTGACCAAGGACTATCACTTTCTGATGATTCTTCTGAAGATTTAAAATCCTTAACATAGTTTTTACCTACTGAATCTTTAAACTCTGCTTTGAATTTATTTACTTCATAGTTAGGCATTCTAGTTTCTTGCCAATCTTTCCATAACTGTCCACCATCACGTTTAGTTTTAGTAGAAATGTATGTTAATCTTAGAAACTCTTTACCTATCAGTCTTTGTTCTGCATCAGCTGGTAATTTGCTAGATTGTGGACTTTTACCTTTATCTAACATTATTGGTAATCCTATAGAGTCAAAGAACATTTTAACTTTAAATGCTGTTGACCATCCTACAATTTCACCACTTACATCGTCTTTTTTATAATTACCACCTATATACATATTAGGTTGGAAATCTCTTCCAATGTCTAATGTTAGATGTACAGAAATATCATCTGAATATGTTTGCCAATCTTCTTTGACACCATATTTAATTTCTGCTTTTGCTATTTTTACTTTGTCGACAAATAAATTGTCTTTACTTTTTGATCCTGAACTACTACCGCTAGTTACCCAATCCATGCTTACCTCCTAGTTATTTACTTTTTTTGGAAAATCTGACGCTTCATTAGCATCATCATCTTTTTGTGCTACACCAGCCATTGCTGCTAACCCATATCTTCTACCATAGGTATTTAATGAACCTACACCTTGTGCATTAGCATTTTTAGGCATTGGTAAAGCTATTTCACTTGATAGCCATTCTCCAGATGAATGTATTAACTTAGTAACTACTAAAAATACACCATTTTTGAATCTATTGCCTTGAACAAATGCTATTTCATTTTTAGACAATGTTTCTCTACAGCTTTCTATAACTGCGTATAGATCTGCATATCCACTCTTAAAGAATGGATTTACTGAGCCTTTTTTGGCTCCCATTATGTCTTTCTGTGCATTAGCTAAGGCTTTAGCTATTTTGCCTACTGTAGGCGATTGATCCTCTACTATATTTTCTATTTTAGGAATTTGTTTTTCCGTTTGATTATTATCCATTTTACCTCCGATTTGAATTATAAATATAACTTATTTAAACTAATAATACAAAAAAAAAGAGAGCCTATTAAAGACTCTCTTCTTTATACTAAAACACAAGCCAGACAGAGGTTACTATTCTGGATTTCCGTGCGCACCCACTATCATGTGTCTTAGTTTGTCAGACAAAACTAGGGATAAACTATTAATTGACATTACCTTATAAACAAAACACTATGAACTGTTCTAAGCACAGCTGCTCACCGCTGTCGTGTCGTTTATCCCTTATTTTTAACTACTATATTCTTCTTTTAATGCATCTTGCGAATACTTCATTAAACTGTCTGTAATATATGCATTGTGATCAAAATCTGCTTTAGTTGATTTTTTCTTATGCCATAATACATTTGTTGATGCATTGTATAAATCATAAACTGTTGGACTCTTTGAATAAGTTAACAATTTATCTACTATAGTTCCAAATAAAGAAACTGGTACTCCTGTTAAATAGTTTTCTCTGATATGTGATAATTTGCCCATGTTTAATGGAGTGTTTGAAAACATTCTTAATCCATTTACAAAATATCTTATATTATCTTCAGAGTTATTTATTATCGTTGCAGCTTCCATTATTTGATCTTCATATCCTTCAGATGACCTATCGTGTTTAAATCTATATGAATTAAATATGTCATTAGATACCATTCCATTTAAACATACTAATCTTTGTAAGAATATTTTAAACTGTAGTGCTGTTGATCCATCATAACTATTCCAAAACATTATACCAAGTGAAACATCATCACCCACTGCTATTTCTTTTTTGTAATCTTTTGCTACCATAGAATACATAAATTGTCTTCCATTCCAAAAGATTTTATCTGTTTCCCATTGAAATTCTGATGAATCAGTTACACTCTTTGCTAATTCTTCTACTTCTATATTATTTATTAGCAAATAGTTATTACTTACAACACCTACTTCTTTCCAGCCTGAGTTATTATCTAAATCTTCTCTTTGTACAGACCAAGCATTAGATTTAGTTCCATTATATTCTAAAGGTACTTTCCTAATAGGATCGTACCATGATCCGATATTGCTCATATTGATATTTCCTCATCTTGATTTACTAATTTAACTATCATTGAAAATGGAACATTCCATTGTTTATCATCTATTTCAACAACTGCTCTAGTTCTATTTATTTTAACGATTTTTCCTTTTTCAATTTTATTAGTTCCACTTACTCTTACTTTATCACCTTTTACAAGGTTATATTTAGTCATTCTTCCTAGTGATTCAATTTTATCTTTAATCATTGATCTTACTTCTCTTAAATCATCTAGATTATCTAATGTATTAATTAATACTAATAGATCACTTCTTGTATCTTTTCTCATTGTTTTCTCCTTATTAATTTCCATTCACCTTGCCTTATTACTTCTTGATAAATTTTCTCTTTAACTTGCTCTGAATTTAATTCTCCATCTTCCCATAAGTCTTCACTTAGTACTTCTTCCCATTTATCTGAATCTATATAATCTATATTCCATACATCTAACTTAGTTTTTGCATTCATTACATTCTCCAATGTTTAAATTTCATTAACTTTTTCTTTGTTCTTGCATCTAAATTGAAATGAATCTCAAGATGTTTACAAGCTGCACTCATACTTTTAAACATTTCTGTTCTAAGAGTATCAAATGCATCGTCATTACATTCAATCCAATTTTTATGAACATCAACCCATAATACTGGTATTCTATTTTCGTTTTTACTGGATTGATATGTTTCTCTTATTATTTGAACTTCATATTTTTTACCATGATATTTTCCCATACCTTCGTATATATGGTAATCTGCATCTATATTCAATATTTCAGTTTTTAATGATTTACGCATTTTAATCCCCTATTTCTTTTACACTGTAAGCATCAAGACAATTTGGACAAAACTCCCATAAAGACCAGCATTTATTGTCATGAACTTCAATAAGTGGCGTTCTATCACAACATTCTGTAGTTAATCTTGAAACTTCTTTTATTAATTTGCTCATTTTTGCTCCTTAATGTCAATTATCATTTTGTTTGGATTTTTTGTTATTGTTCCAGTAGGTCCTCCTGGTTTGTATGCTTCATGTAATTTTATATTAAGTACAGTTCCACTTTTAAGCTGCACTTTACCTACAAACCTATGATCTGTATTTACAAAAACTCCATCTTTATTTTGTTTTAATAGCTTTTTATATTTTCTTGATTTATTTAAATAATATTTACACATTTTTCTCCTTAATTAAAAGATAACAAAAAGAAAGAGAGCCTCACATATTCCTTTGCCTAGATAAATGCATTATCTGTAGCTACGCACATAGGACTTACAGGACCAGTTATTGGCTCTCTTAATTTTAAAATATATATCTGATTTTTTGCCAAGGCACAACAGTGTTATGCAATTGTTTGAAATCTTTTATATATTGTTTTTTGTTATGTCGATTGTATCTGATATTTAAACAACCATATTCAGAAGTTTTAGGTTCTTGCAATTCTGGTCGCCATAAATATTTCTCTCCATTTACATCGTTTATTACGTTGTATTTATGCATTTCTTTATTATGTGTTAAAAATATACACTCTGCTTTTACTTTATTTTTTATAGATTTATCTACAATAGAATCTACAAGTCTAAACAAATCATTGTAATCTTTTTGAAAATCTTCATACATAATTATTGGTGAATAGTTTAGATGAACATCATATCCTGCTTCATAAAAGTCATTAACCGCTTTTATTCTATCTACAATTTTAGATGTACCAGGTTCTAGTATATCTGATAGTTTTTGCGGCATAATACTAAATCTTATTCTGACTTTTCTATTAGCATTGTAAGACAATAAGTTTTTGTTAACATACTTCGTTGCAGCTGTACCCATTGCCTTTGGATCGTTTTTAAAGTAATCAAATAAGTATTCCCAATTATGATATTTAGCATGTAACACATAATCTTCGTTGCAACTAAAATCGTATGTGTAATATTTACTATGTGTCTGATTGGGTTCTTTAGGCCATTTTAATAACCATAGATGCCTTGCTATAGCATCTATAATTTCTTCTGTATTTTTAGCTATTGTTAAGCCTTTTTTAACATGTCTACGCATATAACAGTAGCTACATTTATATAAACAACCATAACCAAAGCTTGGTGTTATAAAATCGCTGCTTCTTCCAGATTCTCTTATTATCATTGCTTTTCTATTTACATATTTCATATTATTCCTTAAGTTTATAAAGCCTGTAGGGTAGTTCTATTGCATTTTAATCTAGGTCATTCAGCTTATAGCTAGGACATTTAGATTATTGCTCATCCTGACAGTAATCCTACAGGCTCTAATTATTAATGTAGCCAATGCAACTGCTGCCTAAAGCTAGAATCTTTCAGTTAACTTCTTAAGGTCTTATCGCAGCGCCATACAGGTTCTCTTAGACTATTATATATACTGCTGTTATCTTTTTTTATAAATTCCTACATGATAACTCAGTGTCCGTGACTGACATGACTACATTAGTTTTTTTGTCTTTAATATGTTCTTTCTTGTGCTAACCATCCATTTAGCTGGTTTCATTTCTTTAAGCCAATCTTGAACTGATGGTATAAAGCCAATGTCTTCTCGTATATGTTGCTCTGCAATGGATCTAACTGGTACCCATTTATTATCAGCGTTACATATAACTTCACCGAATTTATCTTCACATTGTTTTATACCAAGAGTATGATGTCTTAAAGCTCTGTGTCTTATATCAGCATAATGGTCTTTAGTTCTGTCAAACCATTGATGTATTTTGATATAATCCTCTTCTATTCCACCGAAATGCCTAACACTTGATTTACAATGGTGCCATGATTTCATGCTTGAGGCATTTGATCATCTCTATTGATAATCTCACTTTCACCGTTTATCTTGTGTTTTTCTAATGTATAACTACAAGATTGGTAATTTTGCTCACCGAAAACAATGAAAACTCCTTTTTTTAAATCAAACACTAATCTACCTTGACCACCTTCACCATTACAAAAATCATATTCAATACAATCTATTAAAGTCCATTCATCTACATTTTCTTTATTTTCTTTATTGTATTGTTTTATTGATTTAAGCACATCATATTGATCATAATTACATTTTGAATATGCTTCTTCTTCTGAAACTTTTTCAAACTCTCCAGTTGAATTGTTCCATTGTGATCTACTGGCTTGTTCTGCTGCATGTTCTTCTGGCATAGTTGATGATTTATGACCTTCCATTTCATAACATTCACCACTATCACCACATCCATCATAATATACTGTTAGGTAATTATATCCTTTTTTTAGCATGAATTTTCTAAATTTCTCTAATTTTAATGCTGTTTTTTCTGATACTGACATATCTCTCCTTTGAATTATTAAGTAATAACAAAAAAAAAGAGAAGATAGAAGCAAGCAATCTGTATAGTGCGGGATTGTAAGTATGGTTTTGCTCACTTCTATCTTAATCTTTGGGGCGATCCATTCTTCTGCTACTGAGCCTGTTGAGCAAAGATATGTCGTTCCCCCATAGGTGATGAGTATGTTCTGTTATTATCAGAGGCGCTAGAGTAATCATCCACAATACTCCCTACATCGCCCATGCACGTTGAGCTTAAGTTTATATAAACCTACACTTTTTCCTCGACAGATCTTAAGTTTATTACATTAATAACTGTCTCCCTCCTTCACCTCGGTTTATAATAATTGGCATATTTTGTCAGTGCTCTCGAGAATGCATTTAAACTGCGCCTGTATATGCCAGACATTTTTACATTAATCTTAATCTATTTTTTGCATAAATTACTTTTGATGATACTATTCTATCACTTTCTGAGTAATTTCTGCTCATTATTTTTACTTGAATAGATCTATTTTTCTTGATGTAAGATTTTAATTCATATCTATTCATTATTCTTATTTCATCAAAATTATTATCTATATCAAATACTGTTCTTATTATTGCTGCTCTTGTGCTCATTATTGCTCTCCTTTAAATTTCTCATATTTATTAAAGTAATCATCTGTTACTTCTACTTGTATTAATTCAGGCTCATTACCTAAATAATACAAAAAAAAAGAGAAATCTAAATCTTCGTCAAGATAAACATTGTCGTTTTTTGTGTAAGAGCTTGATGAGATGAAGTCAAGTAATCCTAACCTTGCAAGTTCTGATTTCTTGACCTCAACCCATCCTTTTGTATCTCCTACAAAATGTCTATATATCAATGACAACTGGTTCTCCCTTACCATTTGATGTATATACAATTAATGACAAGTTTTTAAACACAGATAATGTATTTATAACTTGTAGTAGTTGTTGATGTGATAAATTATGTTTTACATCCATTTGCTCTGAATCTTTAAATATTTCTACATTATATTTACAATCAGATTTAAATGAGTTTACCACATTTTTGCTTACATTTTTTGTAGCTCTGTACAAATTTGCTATACCCCAAGTTGTATGTGCAAATATTTTTGAAAGTACAGATAATATTGTTAATTTACTCATCTTTACCTCCATAATATTCTTTATGGGTTTTACCATTATATTCCCATATTTTAACGCTATGATTTAAAACAACATCTAAATCCTTAACATCAGGCATGTTGTCTTCATCATATCCTAAATCTCTTCCTCCATCTTGAAGAAAATCTATTATTATGTTATTCATTTTAGACATTACTACCTCCATTCATTGCTTTTTCTACAATACTTGCTCCATGATCATTAAAGCAAGAAGCTGTTTCATAAATTAAGAATCTTTCAGAACCTGACAAATAATTATTTATCAGTTTCATTCTTTTATAAAACTCTTTCTCGCCCATATGCATTATCTTTACTTTAGCCATATATCCTCCATAATTATTTAAAAGAACAAAAAAAAGGAGCAATTTATGCTCCCTTTTGTTATTAATCACCTATTCCTATAACAGGAAATACTTCGCTATCTTTTTTGTTTATGTAAACAATAGCTCCACCATCGTTACCTTCGTCATCAGCTTGTGGATATAACCAACTACCATCGTTTAATTTAAATGCTACTGGTCTTTTATACCATCCTATATTATCTGCTTCTTGATCAGACATATACTCAACTGCTACTATTTGTTTACCAAGGACTCGTTTTTCCGCTATTTCAGTCCACCTGTTTTGGATCTTGCGTTTTTTACTCATTGGTTTCTCCTTTTTTCTCGTATAATTTAAGTAGTGACAAAAAAAAAGAGAGCCGTGAGGCTCTCTCTTCTTTACTGATTATTAACTTGCTGAAACACTTAAAGTAACAAGATTTGCTTGTTTCTCTAATTTGTTACGATACAAGTTATAAGATTTACCTGAATTAGATAGTCTTATGCTACCTTTGAATTCTAATTCAGTCTTTATCTTGTTTAGAATTTCAGGGATCTCATTATCTGATAAGTTGTTTTCTTTAATAGGAACAGAAATTAAATCTACCTTATCATTAATAGATTTATGTTCAACATTATCTTGACCTTTTTCAGTCATTTCAAACAACCACGCTTTGATATTCATTTGAATACCTTTCTGCTTACAATAAGCAATTAATTAACATAACACAAAAAAAGAGAGCGTATATGATACAAGTTACGCTTTTTATTTATTAGCTTTTTTTTTGCTATAAAAGGAGAGAAGCCAACTAAAACAGAGATTACTATTGGTATTGATTGACACATCTGCTCTGATTTAGTCGACTTTGTAGAAGATATTAGGAGTATAAAGAATATTATACATAAAAAAAGAGCAAGCTATAAAAGCCTACTCTTTTTAGGATTTACTGCATTTTATATAATATCTTTACACCCTTTACCATAATATACATATCTATCACACATTTTACCTTTACACAATAGTTTATTAAAATCATTCATTATGTTTTTATAAGGTGCTATTATAGAGTCATCGTGACTAATATATGGTTTATTTTCATTGAAGTATTTTCCATATTTTTTAAGGTATTTAGCTTTCAAATCTCTTAAATATGCTGTTGCACAACTATCTACATTCCAACGATGAACACCTTCTGTTGGACCATATTTAGTTATGCGATTATTAAATTCTTTTTTCATTCTGTATTTTACATTCATTATATCTCCTTTTAGTTTACATAAAAAGAGAGCAAAGGTATCATGAATTTCACACAATTTGAAACGCTGATTATAACAGTTACCTTTACTCTTTTATTAGTTATTTTATACCATATTCTTTTTTAAATAATTCCCATTCTTTAAAAATCTCTTGTTCTTCATCAAAATCAAGTTCTCTATCTGCACCGCTTTCTGCAAACTTGATTTGTAATTCTTTATTATTCTCAGTATACCATAAATCATACAAATAATCATCTACTATACTTTTTATATCTCTAAACATAATATCTCCGTATTTTATTAATATAACACAAAAAAAGAGCAAACTAACAAGTAGCTTACCCTTTTTATAATTAAAAACCTGCTGATGCACAGTAATCACAAACTTCAGTTGGATTGTCTTCTATTGATTCAATAGTGTCTGCACATCTTAAGCAATATAAATGTTCATTCATTATTTTGCCTCCATTTTAATGTCATTAACATAAAAAAAGAGCACACTAACAAGTAGTATGCTCTTTGATTGTTATCCGATGTTAATATCAGACATTTTACTTGCTTTGCTTTGCTTTCTACCATTGTTAAATTCATTATACATAGCTTTAAAAGGTTTAGTAGAAGGCTTAGGACATTTATAAGATAATTGACCTAATTTGTAAGCAAGTTTAAGTAAGTGTTTCATCGTGTTACCTCACGTTTAATTAACAATACATAAAAAAAGAGCAAACATATAGTCTGCTCTTAATGTTTATATTATCCAGGTTACTATGCTAACAGTTAGAAATGTTACTATTAATATGAATACTGTCCAAGTAGTAATAGCTATTACTATAGATGATGCAATTGGATACGTAAATACTATGTTCATAAGTTTATTCATTAATTCTCCAAGTTAATTAACAATACATAAAAAAAGAGCAAGCATTCAAGCTTACTCTTTCTCATAGATGAGACCTTCCCTCCAATGGAATAGCCACTCTAATTGACTATCAGTAATCCAATAGTCGTTAGATGCTATCATTGAAGTTATCTCTTCTGCATTTAAGTTGTCCATAATATCTCCCTGTTAGTTAACACTCCACACCAACAAAGAGTAGGTATTAACTTCAACTTAAATGTGTAGCACTCACAAATCAATGTATGGATTTAGTAATACATAGTCTATCGTGTGTGTGTAAGGATAGTGATAGTCGTAGTCTCACCCCCTCCTGCCTTGGGGGACACACTTGCGTTAGCTCACAGGTGTGTTGGGCAAGGCGAGTGGGGTGGGTGGGGACATAGATTGGTGTGTGAGAATAGGTTGAATGTAACTAACGTAACCAACTCAACCTAATCGAACACCCCAACCCCTTAAACAAGGGGGGGTAGGTATCCTCAATCTCTCTCACACTCATTCTAAAATAAGTTTTGATATATAGCACTCTCCTTTTGTATATTATATTTATGATTAAGAAAAAGAAATATGCTATATTCGATATAAGCTCTGGTAAATTTGAGAAGGATCATAAAGATGTTGACTTCTCAGAGTATTTAGACATGCTTGATGCTGAAAGGCAGATAGCAAGACGTATTATCAAACAGAAGTTAGATAAAATATCGCCAGATGAATACAAGGAGAGTACGGATTAAAGTAAGAGTAGACGTATATAGTAGAATACGTGGAAAGTAGAGATAACGTATACTTACTACAAACGTAATGTTTGAGCATTACGTTTGTAAGAGTAGTAGGAGTTAACGTGATAGAAAAGAAATTAACATTATTAATAACATTATGGCTAATAGACAAGCTAGTTATGTTGATTATGTTTATATTCTTGAATTAAGGAGGTATATGGATACAATTAAAAGAAGAATAGCTGGGAAGGTAAGAAGCTATGAAGTATATACGAAAGATGAAGCTAATAAGCTAGGTTATGCGTATATAGAATGGAGACATGCAGATGAAGGAGATCTTGCAGTGTCAGATGATGGATATGTAAGTGATTGTTTGTCTAAAAATATTTATACAGACAAGAAAGGTAGGACTAAAACTTTTATTAAGTGTGCACATGGGGTACAATGGGTAACAGGTAAGTCTAAGTTTCTGTATGAGCCTAATAAAGCAGCTGGAGTCTACTCACATGTTAAACCAACTAGGTGGGAAGACAGAGAAGCTAGGACTACTAGAGCTAAAAACGCAGTAAACGCCTATGTTACGGACATAATTAAAGGTGAAAAGCCTGATTGGGAGATGATCGGAAAGATATATAGACCAGATCAAGAGTGTCCAGAGGCTACAGTAAGAAGATTATTTAAAAAACAGAGGATAGTAGACATGGTAGAAAAGAAACTAAAAGAAATACTAATAGATAAAGGTATTACGCAAGAACAAGTATTGGATTTGCAGTTAGAAGCTATTGATATGGCTAGAGTAAAAGGTGATGTCTCTAATATGCTGCGTGTTGCTGATAACTTTATGGATCTATTAAGTATGAAGCCAGGTAAAGTAGTAACAACAGATACTATGGAATTAGATATGAGCAATAAGATTATAGATGCAATTGAATCAGAAGACAAGAAATTAAAACTAGAGAGAAAAGTTGAAGAAAGAGAAGATACTCAGTAAATTAAAGAAAAATATGATATTGTTTGGCAAGATTGCTATGCCTAACATGTTTTCTGCTGCTTCTCCTGATTTTCATTATACTATTGCAGAATCTTTGCTAGAATCAGAGAATAAACAGATAAATATTATAGCACCTCGTGGACATGCTAAGTCATCTATAGTAGGTGGTGTATTTCCATTATGGCATATAATGTTTGATAAAGGTCCAAAGCTTATAGTGTTAGTATCTAGGACACAAGACCACGCAGTTAAGTTATTAGGTACTATAAAAGATGTATTAGATTTTTCTGCTACATTTAGGCAAATGTTTGGATATTGGGGAATGAATTCTGCTAGAGCATGGGCTAAAACAGAAGTACAGCTTAAAGATGGTACTATGATTATATGCAAAGGTACTGGTCAGCAGTTACGTGGTATTAAACACGGTAACCAAAGACCTACATTAATCATTGTAGATGATCCAGAAGATGAGAACAATACAAAGACATCAGAAGCTATGGAAGGTAATCTAAGGTGGTTATTGCAGTCTGCTATACCATCATTAGATCCAATAAAGGGTAGAATTGCAATTATTGGTACACCTATACACCAAAGATGTATGGTAGAAACATTGAAAGAAATGAAAGGTTGGTTAAATTTCTTATTTAAGCCAGACTTAGATAATGATAAAGCATTATGGGAAGAATGGCAGCCAGTTAAAAAATTAAAGCAAAAGAAAGAAGAGTTAGAGTCAATTGGTCGTGTTAGTGTGTTTTATAGAGAATATCTCTGTGAAATTGTTGGAGATGAAGATCAATTATTTAAAGAAGAATATATAAACTATTATGAAGGTAAAATTATACATGAAGACAGTAAGGCTTATCTAGAGCTAACAAACTTTGAAGGAAATAAAGATAAAGAAGTTAGAGCAGTAAATATATTTATGGGTGTAGATCCTGCGTCATCAACTGCACAAACAGCTGATTTCAGCACAATAGTTAGTATTGCAATAGACAAAGATGGTAATCGTTTCGTTCTTCCGTACTATAGACAAAGGGCTACACCTATGAACTTAGCAGAATCTATTATAGATCAGTTTAAAGTATACAAACCTGTTAAAACTAGAATAGAATCAGTTGGTTATCAGGAGATGCTAAGAGAGTATGTAAAGAAAAGATGTGAAGAAGAAAAATTATTTATATCTGGATTGGAAATAAAAGAAAGACCTCGTAACTCTAAGTCATCAAGACTAGAAACACTTCAACCTTACTTTGCACAAGGAAAGTTTTATATTACTAAAAATATGATTGAACTAAGAGATGAACTACTTTTATATCCTAGAGGTAAACATGATGATTTACTAGATGGGATGTTTTATGCAAATAAAGGCATATACTCACCTTTTCACAGTAATTCGGACAGAGATTCTGAAAATACTACAAGTTTTCGTAATAAATTTCAAAATGGGTCTTGGATGACAGTGTAACGTGTTTCTATATTTATAGCAATTTTAATTAGCTAATTAAAGAAAAAATATGCCAGAAACAAATAATGAAGTTAAACTCACAGAAGACCTTTTACGAGATTACTCTGGAGCTAAAACCGAATGGGCAAAACAAGCAGCTGAAGATAGTGAATTTAGAGCTGGTGTCCAGTGGACTAAAACTCAAGTAGAAACATTAAAATCTAGAAACCAAGCACCTGTTGTTGTAAATGTAATACACAGTGCGGTTGAACAAGCGAAGGCTCTTCTTACTACAAACAAACCAAGATTCCAAGCTACAGGCAGGGAAGATAGTGATGTTAAGACAGGTAGAGTACTATCTGACTTAATGGAATACATATGGGATACCTCTAATGGTAATACTGTATTAAAACAAACTATTGATGATTATTATGTAAAAGGAATGGGCTGTATAATGGCTTATCCAGATATGAATGGTGATTTTGGTAAAGGTGAAGTATGCCTTAAGTCTGTAGACCCAATGGATGTATATATAGATCCTTCTTCTAGAGATCCTTTCTGTCAAGATGCTAATCATATTATTATTGCAAAAAAAACAATGCAATCTCAGTTATTACTTAAATATCCTGATTATGAAGAACAAATAAAGAAAGCAGATCAAACTAGCGTTTTAAGTAACTATCCAACATCTAGAGATAATTCAGAATACAATCAGCAAGTTGGTCCTTATAACAAAGGCACAACTATGAATGCTCGTGATGAAGATAGAGAATTAGAAGTAATGGAAAGATTTACTAAAGTTAAAATGCCTATGATCAGAGTATATGATCCTTATGAGCCAAGAGAACGTGTATTAAGTGAAGAGCAATTTCAAGAGTATTTACAGAATCCAGCGTTTGTTGTGCACAAAAGAGGTCTTGAACCTATATATGTTACAGCTAAACAGGAAGTAGAAAAAACTAAACAGATGTATGATCAGTTTAATGGAGAGTTTCATGAGTTTATGGACCCTGCTACTCAGCAAATAGTACAATTACCAGGAGAAGAAAGAGCAGGTTCAATTCCTAATTCTACTACTAGATTAATTCCTATTACTATTAAAGACTTAGTAGAGGATAAGATGATACAGCTTACTCAAATAAAATGTGATAGAGTTAGATGCATTATATCAGTTGGAGATCAATTAATTGTAGATTATATGAAACCTATTTCTGTTTATCCTTTAGTTACTCTAATGAATCATCATGATAGAAACCCATTTCCTCAAAGTGATGTTAGATTAGTTAAAGGTTTGCAAGAATATGTTAATAAAATTAGAAGTTTAATTATAGCGCATGCTTCTAGCTCTACTAATGTTAAGTTACTTATACCTAGAGGTTCTATGGATAAAAAGAACTTAGAAGAAGAGTGGGGCAGAGCAGGTACTGCTGTTATAGAGTTTGATCCTGAATTAGGTCAGCCAATTGTTGCTGGTCCTGTTCCATTACCAAACGAACTATACAACAATGAAAGAGAAGCTAAATCTGATATAGAAAGAATTTTAGGTATATATGCATTAATGCAAGGTGACCAAGGTTCTGCTCCTACAACATATAAAGGAACTATAGCACTTGATGAGTTTGGTCAAAGACGTATTAGATCTAAAAAAGATGATATTGAAGCAATGTTAAATCAATTAGGTTTACTTGTTATAGAAATGATACAATGGATATATACAGATGAAAAAACATTTAGAATTATACAGCCTAATAGAGGTCCTAAAGATGTTAAAGTTAATGAGTTAGTATTTGACGATTTAACTAATGCAATTTTAGGTAGAATAAATGATATTACAGTAGGTCGATATGATGTACAAGTTGTATCTGGTTCTACTTTACCTTCTAATAGATGGGCAAGATTTGAATACTATAAAGAATTATACTCACTTGGGGTTATAGATCAAGTAGAGTTATTAAAACAAACAGACGTAGCTGACATGGAAGGCGTTCTTGAGAGAGCAGGTCAAATGCAAAAAATGCAATCTCAAATGGAAAATGCAGAAAAAGAGATTAAAAAACTTAAAGGCGATCTTCAAACTGCACAGCGTGAATCACTACATGACAGAAAACGTGTTGAATTAAAAGACTTTGAGGTGAAGCTAGCAAAACTGGAAGCAGATATGAAAGCAGCATCTCAATTGTACAAACATCGAACTAACGACCACTTAAAACAAATTAAGGACGAGGTTGACGTTATTGTTAAAGAAGTCGACAGTCCTCAAAGAGTTATGAATGAGGAGTTGTTAGGTATCGATGATGAATAGTTGCTGATAATGACAAACTAGGAGAAACATGGAAAACGTAATAAACACAGAAGCGGCAGTAATGGAAACAACAGATCCAGCAAAAGCACCAATAGGTCAAGCAGGTACAACACCTGAACAACCTAGTTTAAGTGTTACTGGTGATATGGTTAACCCAGCAGCTGAAACTTCTATTGGACAATTAGCAGTTGATGCTGATGCTGTTCAAAATCAAGAAAAACAAAATACCGATCGTTATGAATACTGGCAATCGAAGCACGACAAGACACAAGGTGAGCTTAATCAAATGAGTCAAGAGTTTGAACAATATAAAAACATGATGGGACCTGTTGCTAACGCTATACAACAAAACCCCCAGATCTTGCAAAATTTAGAACAGCAATCGCCTTCCAATGAACCACCTGCCCAGCAGAATTCATTGCAGGCTCCAAATCGTCCTGAAAAACCACATTCTTACAACGAGGTAGACGCATACAATGATCCAGATAGCGATTCATTTAAATATAGATTGTCTGTTGATAAATATAGAGACGATATGATTGATCATTATGGAAAAGTAGACGAATATAGACAAGAGCAACAAACATTAGCATACGAAGCTCAAAGAGAGCATCAAGCTCAAAATCAAGCTGTAAGTTATGCTACTCAAACTCTTGGCTGGGATGCTAATAAAGCAAACAGCGCAATTCAATGGCTACAAAATCCAAGTAATGTAACATTTGAAACTTTATTTAAAGTGTATGAAATGAATCATGCACCAAGTAGAGAACAAATGCAATCACAACAAAAAGTTGCTGAGTATCAACAAAGAGAAGAAAGAATGAAAGTTCCTCAATCTACAGCAGTAACAAGTGGAACTTCTCAGGCACCTATGACTGATGAACAGCTGTTTAATCAAAGTATGCTGGCATGGAAAAAATAATAAACAATCTATCCCTGACCGAAGGCTTATATAGCAGTTGAGTGAAGGGTTTTAGGAGATAATAAGATGGCAGCAAAAGACCTATCGGCATCTGGAGTTCTCTTTACGGATAGACGTAATTTTTACATCGATCCTCAAGTTGTAAAAGAATTGTGGACGGACGTAACTCCGTTTACAACTGTTATAGCTAATAAAGAAACAAGAAATGTTCCAGATCCCGTTTTCAAAATGTTCGAACATAAACAACCTTGGGTTAAGCAAAGCTTTTTCGCAGCTTCAAATCCAGCAGCACCTGGTGCTAACACAGAAACAGTTGACTTTGATGTTGACAATATTGTAGGATTACCTGCATGTGATGCATCATGGCTTGGCTTAGAAGTTGAGTGCTGGGATTCTACTGAAGCAACTAAAAAAGGTGTTGCAATAGTAACAACAGTTACTGATTCAAATACAATCCAAGTAACACCATTAAATGCTGATTTAGACATTGCAGATAATGATGTATTTCATGTGATTGGTAATGCACATGGTGAAGGTGGTTACTCACCTGAAGCATGGTCAGATGAACTTAAAGTAGTTTATAACTCTTGTCAGATTTTTAAGAATCCTCTTGAAATTACTGGTACATTGTTAGAGGCAGCTTTAAGAGGTGATTCATCTGAGTTAGCCAGACTAAGAATGCAGAAATCACAAGAACACAAAATCCAAAAAGAAAGAGCTTTCTTATTTGGTAAACGTGTTGGTGGTACTGGATTAGGAGATTCTGCTTTCGCTGATGGATACAATGATACTAACCCTTCTGAAGGTGTTATGGCAGATGGTGGTATTAATGGTGCAGCAGTAGGATCAATAGCTACTCCAGCAGGTTCAGGAGCAGGTAAAGTAAGAACTACTTATGGTATTCTTTCAGCTATTGAAGCTTATGGTGAAGCTACAACAACTCATGACTATCAAAACATATTTACAGCATCAGAAGCAAGTTATACATATGCTAACTTTGTTGATGATATGGAAAAAGTATTCCAATATGTTCCAACTTCAGGTGTTAAGAAAGCATTTGTTGGAGCTGGTGCATTAGGATACTGGTCTAAGATAGCTGGTAACGCTGGGTTCGCTGGTAACAATGGTTGGACTGTTAACATGGGTGATATGAAAAGAGATGCTCTAGGGTTTAATTATAGAACTTTAGAAACACCTCATGGAATGCTACAAATGATTCCTACTCCTGCTTTACGAGGACCATATAACAAATACATGTTAGTTGTTGATGATGACAATCTATTTCATTCACAGTATAGAGCTTCAATGTATCAAACCAATATCAAAACTGATAATGCGTATGATGGCGTTAAAGATCAATACATGTCTGATGAGGGAATTGGAATCACTAACATTAACTCACATTCGTTAATTAAGATCACAGCGTAAGGGGGGCTAATCAATGGCTAGACCTTATATCGGTGGAACAAATGGCGGAGTAAAAGTAGTATCAGCTGATACATCTTTACAATTAGCAGATTCTGGGAAAACTGTTTTCTTAGATGGTAGCGCAGCTAATGTGCTTACCTTACCTGCTCTTTCTAAAGGGTATGAGCTAAAGGTTATTTTAACAGCTACAGGAGCAGCACCAACAATAGTAACTAATAGTAGTGCCAACATAATGGTTGGAACTGTATTAAGTGCTAATAACGATGCAGCTCAAGCTATACAGTCTGATGCAGATGCAGACACTATCACTTTTGTTGATGGTGCAGCACCTGGTGACTATTGCGATTTAATATGCGATGGTACAAATTGGTATGTATTTGCTTTTTCTGGTGTAGATAGTAAAATAACTATTACTAAGGAATCCGCTTAATTAGTTTAACAGAACTAGGAGCAAGTCGTATAAAGGGCTTGCTCCAAATCTGCAACAAAGGAAACTATGGACTTTAAAGATAAAATAACATATTATATAAGTACAACAGACGGATACACTGACGCAGAAGCGCAGCAATACATTATTGATGGTTGTTATGATGTGTATAGAAAGTTTAAATCGTTAGAAGGATCAGACACTGCTCAAAAGTTTGGAGTATGGTCAGATCCTGCTATAACAAATGGAACTGCTATAGATATAGACGAAGTACATGAAATTATATATGTACAAAGAAACGGTATACCTGCTATACAAGTTAGCCCTAGCAATATACATAAATATACAGATGTTGATTCAATGCATTATGCTTCAGCTAATGATCCTGTATATTATTTTCAAGAACAATATATGACTGTTAAACCAGCACCAGATGGATCTAATCCTTTATATTATATATTTTTACCAACATATGCAGTAACAGCTTATGATGGTCCAACTTCATCAATAGATAAGTTTCCAGCAGAGTATTATGATTATGTATTAAAATACGCTGCTTATAAAATAGCAGAAGCATTAGCACATAATTATATGGAAGATGAAGAAGACGCAGAATTAAATCAATTGATGACTGCTAGAGCAGGAGCTCTAAAAGTAGAATATATGGAAATGTTTTCAACAGGAGGAACAGAACAATAATGACTTTAAAGCAAATGATAGAAGTAATAAAAGAACAACATCCTGAAGTATCAGATCAAAGAATTATACAATTATTAAATCGTGCAAACAGAGAATTTAGTATACAATCCAGAGTATCAAACAGCTCTTATGTAGTATCAGGAGGTACAGTAAAGAATCAAACATATTATACTTTACCTACTGCTATCACAACAATAGAAGATGTATACATTAATAAAGAATGCGCTGATAGATTAGCAGGTAAACCAAAGAAAGAGGATGAGGATTTAACTTAATGGCTAAAGATAGATTTGGATATGGAATTAATCAATTAAAAGAAGCACAAGAATATACATTTAATAATGCTCCTATTTTTTACCATGACTATACTCAAACAAGCGTAGGTTATAAAATGATGGAAGATATGATGAGTAATGTTATTAAAAATCATGGTGTAGATTCTTGGAAAAGTTTTATTAAAAATTATGAATCTAAATTAAAAAGTGGAGAAGAAGGATCAGGTGAATTTTTATTTGAGCACTTAGGAAAAGCATTTCCTGAATTATATGGAAAAGGAGTACAATAATGGCAGTATTAAATTCAAATGGATATGTATGGTGGATAGAACGTGGTAAACTAGCAATAGGTATTAGTTCTACTTATGGATCAGAAGTTTCACCCCCATCTAAAGCAGGACATGTAGTTAGAGTATATGGTAAAGAAATAGCTACTGTAGATAATGGCGGTGGTACTGAATTAAGTAAATTTAGTACTGGAAGTTCTATAAACTTAGCAGAGTATTCTAAACTACCAGAACAGTTTCATGATGCTCTTGTTGCTAAGGTTATGGAATATTTATATAGAAAAAATGTAGAAGGTGTGCCTTTAGCTGATTATTGGAGTAAAGTTTATATGTCTCATTTAATAGAAGCTAAAAAATATGCTAATTCAAGGAGATTAGACACAGGTTTTAATATTAAACAACATGACATGTAGGAGTTTTAATGACGACTTGGAATAGAGATGATTCAGATTTAACTACCGTATTAGGACTTAACTCTACTACTGTTGGAAATATACGTATTACAGGAAACACTATAGGTCATTCTTCTGATACAGATATACTTACCTTTGCAGAAAACACATTAGATATAACAGCATTAAACGTAGATATTAATGGTAGTCTTGATATTAAAAATTCTGCTGGCAATACAACATATGTTAGTTTATCTAGTTCTGGTATTTCTGGTACATTAATTACAGCAGCACAACCAAATATAACTACAGTAGGTACAATTGGAACAGGAGTTTGGAATGCTACTGCGTTAACAGCAGCTAAAGTACCTGATCATGATGACTTAAATGGATTTGTTGTTAATGAACATTTAGATTGGACAAACAATCAAGGTTCTGCGGATATACATCAAAGTAATATACCATGGGCAAATGGACAATCATTTGATAATGACAATGCAGGTATTGTTCCTAATCCTGGATCTACAGGAACTACTACAAAATATTTAAGAGAAGATGGTAATTTCCAAATACCTCCAGATACAAACACACAATTAAGTACAGAAGAAGTACAAGATATAGTAGGAAATATGTTTTCTCTTAATACTGAAGTAAGAATATCAGCTACTTATGTAGATGGAGGTGTAGGAGCAGGTAAGATAAACTTAGAAGTAGATGATTTAAATACTGATACAACTTATACAGGTGGAACAAATTTAACATTAGATGGAACAACTTTCAATGTAGCTGATGCATTTCTTATTAATAGTGGAGATGATTCAACAAGTGGAGTTATAACAGCAGGTGGTTTTACAACTACTGGTACTTGGACATTTGATACATCAGCAGGTGGTACTACAGGAATTACAAACGTAAATGTAGGAAGTGCGTTTACAGATAGCGACACTACAATAATGAGTGCAGGTGCTATAAAAGAAAAAATTGAATCATATAATTACAGTGCAACAACTGGAACAATTACATCAGTAGAAGTAACAACAGATACAGGTTCTGGAGGAAGATATAATCAAAGTAGTAGCGCAGCATCAATTAGTATATTAGGTACAAGCGGTATTGGTGTAACTAATAGTAGTGGCACTATTACTGTTACGTCAGTACCTAGTGAAATAGATCATAACTCTTTAGATAATTATACTTCTACTGAACATTTTACACAAGCAAACATAGTTACAGTAGGAAGTATTACTACTGGTGAATGGACTGCAACTCCAATAGCTCATGCTTATATAGGTAATGATGCTATTGAAGGAGATAACTTAGCAGACAATGCAGTTAATAGCGAGCACTACACAGATGGATCTATTGATACTGATCATATAGCTGATGACCAAGTTACATATGCTAAAATACAAAATGTTAGTGCTACTGATAGAATATTAGGTAGAGATTCTTCAGGAGCAGGTATAATAGAAGAAATAACTCCTGCTAATTTAAAAACTATGTTATCATTAAATAATGTAGAAAATACTGCACTAAGTACTTTTGCAGGTACAAGTAATATTACTACATTAGCTAGTAACTTATCATTAGGTGGTAATCCAACGACTACTACACAATCAGCTGGAAATAGTTCTACTAAGATAGCTACAACAGAATTTGTTTCTACAGCAGTATCAAATTTAGTTGATTCATCTCCTGATGCATTAAATACATTAAATGAATTAGCAGCAGCTTTAGGAGACGATGCAGACTTTTCTACAACAGTAACTAATTCAATAGCTACAAAAGCACCATTAGCAAGTCCTACATTTACTGGTACAGTAACTATGCCTGCTACGATAGCGAGCGCAGGAGATTTAACATTAGATGTAGTTGGTGATATAACTTTAGATGCAGATGGTGGTGATATAACTATAGTAGATAATAGTCCAAGTAGTTTTAAACCAAGTTTTCAAATAACATCTACTGATGCAGGTTCATTTGGTCCTATTGTTACATATAAACATAATAGTGCATCTCCTGTTAATACTGATCAAATTTTTACTAAATCTATTATTGGTAAAAATGATGCAGGGCAAGATGTTACTTATATAAATGATTCTGTTGTATTATCAGATGTAGCAGATGGAGAAGAAAGAGCTTATTGTCAAAAATCACTTATGACTCATGGAACTTTAAGAAATGCATTAAAATTTGCAGCTCAAAGTGATAGTACTGTTGATACTGACATAGGATATGGAGCAGCATCATCTACTACTATTGCTGGTGATTTAACAATTACTGGTGGTAATATAACAAATGCGATTACATTTGATTCTGGTATTACTAATGCAGGAACAATAGCAGCAGGTACTTGGCAAGGCACAGCTATTAATCAAACATATCTTGTAGGACAAAGTGGAACAAATAGTGGGGATCAAACAAAAGCAAGTTTTGACTTAGATCATTTATATACTTTAGTAGGTGCTGCTTCTGACGATGCTGAACATTTAGGTACATTTACTGGTAGTACAATTGCTGATAGTCAGACTATAAAACAATCATTACAAGCTTTAGAAACAGCAGTTGAATCAGCAGGTGGAGCTTCAGCCTTAAATG
The DNA here is from genome assembly GCA_002730985.1 of Flavobacteriales bacterium. GTDB lineage: Bacteria > Bacteroidota > Bacteroidia > Flavobacteriales > BACL11 > BACL11. Next base: position 24,413 of record PCBP01000024.1, read on the forward strand.
ACTTGTCAGATGTTACTTACTCTAGTGGTGATTTAACTATAACAAGTTTAGATAAGTTTATATTTGGTGGAGCAGTAGATTATGATTTAAGTGGAGATGTTACATTTACAGAAAATGGAGCTGCTTTTTCTTTCTTAACACTTGATTACAACCAAGAAATAATTAAATTAACAGGTAATTCAGGAAATACACACCTTACAACACAAATATTTGGAGCACAAGCTACTGTAACTTGTGATGATACACTAGAAATAAAAGCTAATGATATGCACTTTTCTAACTCTTCTTTAGGAACTTTTGGATGGGGTTTAAATTCAGGAACTTATTCAGAATATGTATCATGGAATATTACATCTAATACTTATAAATATGCAAATACTAGTGATTCAGGAGATTATTATCAAATGACTGTTGGCTCAAATGGAGAAACAACATTAGCTACAGTAGATGATGATGGAGCAACTGCACATTTGAATATAGAGCCTGATGGTCATGTAGAATTTGACGGATGTGGCGTAGGGTTTGATTTAGTAACACCTACATTTAATGCTGCTGATACTAATGTAGATTTTAGAACAGGCAATAAACAAATGGTAACACTTACTGATAACATAGCAGATTTAAACTTAACTTTTCCAAATACATCAGGTAATTTTACTTTACTACTAAAACAAGATGGAACAGGTAGTAGAACAATAGCATCAGATGGTTATTTAGTATTTGAGCACGATGGTACCGCAGCAACAGTTTCTACTGTTAAGTTTGCAGGTGGAAGCAATCCAACATTAACAACAGATGTTAATCACGTTGATATAGTATCATTTTTTTGGGATGCAGATAATCAAGTATGTTATGGTGTAGCAAGTTTAGATTTTCAAGATTAATGACTAAAAAAGAATACAATAAAATATTAAAAAAGTCTTTAAAGTTTTGGCAACAAGATATAAAAGAATATAAAAAATACTTTAAAAATGAAACCATTAAGTAGAACACACTGCAAAGTAGATGATACAACTTACAAGCTGTATCCTGTAGGTGCTCCTTTGTGGTATAAAAAATCAGATGGAACATTTGATGATATTGATCTAACATTTAATGATACAACATCTTCTATTGGAGATATATCTTTAATGGACAAAGGTATAATGAGTGTAGGTAAAAGAAAAGGAAACAATCCACATAAAGTAGTAGGAGTTAGACCTGATAAAAATCAACACCTTGGAACACAGCAATTAGAGTTTAGTTTAATTAATGTAGAGTTAGATGGTGTATCACAAGATTTTAATGTAGAAACAGATTTAGAAATATTATTAACTAGAAGAAAAACTAGACAACTTGTTAAACTAAATAAATCATTTAAAGATTGTAAAATAGAATTTGATATATATGCTAAAGGATTAACATTAGAAAACAACAAGTATGAAGAAAACACTGTAGTAAGAGATTTTGGCTTTAATATAACTAATATAGGCGATAATAATGGAAATACAACCCTTGGTATGCATAATGCATATAATCGCCTAAATAAAGATATTTCTTATTTTGATTGTTTTGCTGGTAAAATTACAGATGAATTTATAGCTAAAGGTGTATACACAGATGAAGAAGAATTTGAAAATTCTAATTTAAGTGACTATAGTTTTTTAGATATGTTTAAAGCAGGAAGTAGTATTTATTTTAAAGATGCTATTATATTTACAGCTCAAGCTTACAATTTAAATAATATAGAAAATATTATGGCTAATAACATATGTGACATATATGGATTGGAGATATTTGATGATGGAGGTAGTGGTAAATATTTTAAAAAAGATAATAAAAAAGTTGGTGGTTATGGTGCAACAGATGAAGTATTTTTTGCATTTATTAATACTGCTGATATACCTGATAAGATTAAAACATTATTTAAAAGAAAAAACTTCGAAGACACATCGTTTTTAGATTTAGAATTATCTGACTTTTGCACAGCTATGTCTAGTAAGTTTAACAAAGATTTAAAAATAGAAGTCGATAATACTTATTATAAACCAAATGATTCTAATAATTTTAGTTTTAAAATATCTGATCATTCTTTTAATATAGGATTACCAGTAGCATTTGATAAAGATTATAATACTTTAGATTATTACACAACTCATACATTAAAACAAAATGATGATGGAAGTTACAGGTATACTAAAATATTAAAACCTGATACAGCATTAGATTTTAATTCTGCACAATATTTAGATTCAGATTTGTTTGTAAGTTCAGAAGAAGCAAGAGTTTATGCATATTGTAGTGATTTTAGTTCTCCATATGATCCAAG
>PCBP01000050.1 GCA_002730985.1 Flavobacteriales bacterium
CTTTCAATTTTTTTATAGAAACATCTGAGTTTAGTCCGATTATTAGCTTATCACCTAGATCAGCAGTTTGTGCCAGCACTTCAATATGGCCTCTATGTATAAGATCAAAACATCCGTTAGTAAACACTACTTTTTTGCCAGTTTTCTTCCAGTTAGTTACTTGCTCTTTTAAACTTTTAAGAGGCAATATTTTAGTATTAATGCTTTTAAGATGTGACATCAGCTCCTTTTTTAGATAGAAATAAAATTAATAAACCTATTAATCCCATAATAATTACCATTAATGTTTGTCCAGCATGTATTATGGTTGGAAATAATAATGCAGGGTTTGAAGTGTCACTACCTGCTCCAAAAGAAGCCGTCCCTACCCCTAAAACAGATAATCCAATCATTAAAATTGCATGATAAGAGCCAATGCCACCTGGGGCAGGAATCACCATCCCTATTCCTCCTAGAACAAGTAGAAAGATTCCGTCACCAAAGCTTAAATGAGAAGTTTCAGTCATACTAAAAAAACAAATGTATGTCATTAAAAAATACATTATCCATATGCTACAAGTATGAAACCAAAAAGCGGATTTCTTTTTCATATTTTTAATGCTGTTAAGCCCCTCTTTTAGTCCCTTAATAAAAGTTAATATTTTTTCATAAAAAGAAGATTTCTTCAGCCATCTTCTCAATAAAACAAAAGTTATTATGAGAATTGATATGATTACCAATGTTAGAATGGCATTATTATTGCTAGTGTTTTCTGTTTGCTGAGATTGAATAGCTATATATAAGTTTATGATATCATTAAATTTTAAAATAATTGTCAAAAAGATTAGGCTGAATAAGAAGATGAAATCAATTATTCTCTCTATAATTATAGTGCCAAAAAGTTTGTCGACAGGGATGTTTTCCGCTTGATTAAGAGATGTACATCTTGTTATTTCACCTCCTCTCGGGATAAAAAGGTTTGTAAAATATAATACAGAAACTGCTGCAATTGCATTTGATTTTGATGATTTATATCCAAGCGCATCAATCAGTACTATCCATCTTAGCCCTCGATTCACTATAGCCCATCCTCCGAAGATCATGGAAAGAATTACCCATTTTACATCCACTTTTTTGATTTCTTCAATAAGTTGAATAGGGTCTTGATTTTTAAAAAGCAGATAAAGAATTCCAAATGCAAAACCTAATGATGCAATATACTTTAAGATTTTAAAAAGAGGTTTTTTCTTCATGGCGGTAAAACTATAAAATTATATTATCAATTAATCTGACGGAATCAATATATGCCGCAATACAAATAGCATTTTCATTTTCTGCTTCCCATTTGCTAATCGGAAGTAAGTTTTTTAAGCTAGTAATTTCAGCATATTCTAATTCTAGATGATCTTGTTTTTTGAATTGATTTTGAATATATAATTTTAATGCGCTCACTCCTTTTTCTTTATTGTTAAGACAATAGTTAAGACATTTGTAAATAAGGGTTGCTTCATCTTTCGCATTTGCAGATAAGAGTTCGTTTCTAGAGCTTTTAGCTAATCCATTTTCTTCTCTAACAGTTGGGATTCCTTTTATCTCTATTGGAATATTCATTTGATGCACTAGGGCTTTTACAATCTGTAATTGTTGTAAATCTTTTTGCCCAAAAAATGCTTTTGTTGGATTTATTATATTGAAGAACTTTTCTATCACAGTGGCCATTCCGTTAAAATGTCCTGGCCGAAACTTGCCTTCCATGATATTTGCTAATGGTCCAAAATCAAACTCCTTAACTTTTTCCTCATTTGCATATAAATCATTAATTTTTGGAGTGTAAACAATATCACAATTTAACTTTTTCAATTTTTCTAGATCGTTATTTAAATTATTTGGGTAGTTGGCATAATCATCAGAGTTATTAAATTGCTTTGGATTTACAAATATGCTGCAAATAGTGATTTCACAGTCTTTTTTGGACTCTTCTATTAAACGTAAATGCCCACTATGTAGCGCTCCCATAGTTGGGACAAAACCAATAGATTTTATTTCCCTAAAGGCATCTAAATATGCTGTTAATTCTGATTTTTTTTTGTAAACTTTCATTAGGCAAGTGTATTTATAGTTGCAAAGCAAACAAAACTAACTGAAAAGCTTGGAGGTTAAGCTTTTTTTTCTATATTTTTGCAAACTTAAAATCTGATTTATGGAGAAGAAGAGAGTATTATATGTTTCACAGGAGATTAATCCGTATACTGGAGAGACATCAATGGGGGATGTAGCAAATTTATTGCCTCAAAAGACTCAGGAGAACGGGAAGGATATTAGAATATTTTTACCAAGATTTGGGACGATAAACGAAAGAAGACATCAGTTGCATGAAGTAATTCGTCTTTCTGGGATGAACCTTATTATTGATGATTTTGATCATCAGTTGATCATTAAAGTTGCTTCAATTCAAAAATTAAGATTACAGGTTTATTTTATTGATAATGAGGAGTATTTCCCAAGTAGACAAATGTTTCATGATTTAGAAGATAATTTCATGTCTAATAATGATGAGAGAATGATTTTTTATTGCAAAGGGGTAATTGAGACGGTTCGTAAACTTGGCTGGGCTCCTGATATTATTCATTGCCAAGGTTGGTTTGCTTCGTTAGTTCCTATGTACATTAAAAAGTTGTATGCTCAAGAACCACTATTTGATAATGTAAAAGTAATTTATTCGGTATTTGAAACTAGTTTTGATGGAGTGCTTAGCAATAGCCTTACAGAAAAATTATTATTTGAAAAATTAGAAGAAAGTGATGTATCTGGGATTCAGCAGTCTAACATTAATAACTTGCATAAATTTGCTATTGATTATGCTGATGCTGTAGTGCAAGCAAGTGCTAATATTGATAAAAGGATACTTTCACATATTAAATCTTCAGGAAAACCGTTTATGGAATATCCTGGCGCAGAAGATTATATTGATGCTTACCAAGATTTTTATGGTCAGTTTATTGATCAAGATGATGAAATAGCAGAGGAAGAGCCTGAGAAGCTCGCATTAACAGAGAATTAATCCATGAATAAAATACTTTTATTAGGCCTGATGATGGGCTTAATTACATTTTCCTGTACTGATCCTAATACGATAGGGCTAGAGATACAGCCTACATCAGACAATATTATTATTAGCAACACTACTAGTTTCAACTGGCAAAGTTTTAAAACAGAATCAGAAGATTCCTTACGAACAGATGAGGCTCTCAATTTAATCTTGGGAGAGATAAACGATACTGAGTTTGGAGTTAACACAGGAGGTTTTTATACTCAAATCTTATTGACAGAGAATAATACAGATTTAGGCACGAATCCTATTGTTGATTCAGTTGTACTATCTTATACTTATTCGGGTTATTATGGAGACCTTGATGAGTTTACTAATTTAGAAGTTAATCAAATTTATGAAGATATTTTTAAAGATTCAATTTATTACAGTAATTCATTTGGTGTAGTAGTTGGTAATGTTGATAATGTAGATGCTTTTAATTTTTCTGAGAATTCAGCAGAGCCCTTTTTACGCATTAAATTAAACAATAATTTTGGGCAACAGATTTTAGCCTTAGGCAATGACGGGATTATAGATAATGAGACTTTTTTGCAAGATTTTAAGGGTATTAGTGTTTCGGCAAATGCAGAAAACACTATGTTATATCTAAATCCTACTGGAACTAATTCATATTTGAAAATTTTTTATCACAATGATGAAAGTAGCTCGGATACATTATCTTTAGATTTTTCTTTAGCTGGAGATGCGGCTCGAATCAACCTGTTTAATGAAAAGAATGATAGCGGTATTATTGAAGATGATTTACGAATGCATATTCAATCTATGGCTGGCTATAAAGTGAGAATATCTATCAATAATCTGGACTCTATTAAATCACTATTGGATAGAAGAGTGATTAATAAAGTAACTATGAATTTTGATATTGAGGATGCTTCTACATCAGAATATGAAGCACATGAAAAATTAGTTTTGGTACGTGTAAATGATTTAGGGAATAATGTTTTTCTGTCTGATTTTACTATTGAGGGAGATGCATATTTCGGTGGCAATTTAGAAAACAACCAGTATGAGTTTAATATTACGAGATATTTTTATCAGTTGTTAAATGATCAATCTTATACTACGGATCTTTATTTATTGCCCTCTGGTGCAGCTGTAAACGCTAGGAGAACGATCCTTAATAAAGATGTTAAATTGCAAATTTATTATTCAGAGTTATAAAATATGTGTGGCATTGTAGGATATGTTGGAAGCAAGGATGCATATCCTATTATTGTCAAAGGATTAAAACGTTTAGAATATAGAGGGTATGATTCAGCAGGTGTCGCAATTGGCAATTCTCATGGAATTTCAGTCTTAAAACAAAAAGGGAAGGTAGTTGATCTAGAAGCTTACGCTGCTGGTAAAGATAATAGTGGTTCAATTGGAATTGGTCATACAAGGTGGGCCACCCACGGAGCTCCTAATCAAGTGAATGCACATCCTCATTCTTCAGGTGACGGCAAATTAGCATTAATCCATAATGGGATTATTGAAAATTATGATTCGCTCAAGAAGGCGCTTTTAGAGAAAGGGCATACTTTTGAAAGTGATACAGATACAGAAGTACTTGTTCATTTGATTGAAGAAATTAAGAATCATGAAGAAGTAAGTTTATTTGAGGCTGTTAGAATTGCATTGTCTGAGGTGGTAGGAGCTTATGCAATTGTAGTTATTGAAAAAGGAATAAATAGTGAATTTGTTGCTGCAAGAAAAGGGAGTCCTTTGCTGATTGGAGTTGGAAGAGATGAGTATTATATAGCGTCAGATGCCACCCCAATTATTGAATATACTAATGAAGTAGTTTATCTCGAAGACGGAGAAATAGCTAGAGTAAATTGCAATGATAAACTTGAGATCACAACCATTTCTAATGAGAAAATAACACCTTATATACATGAGTTAAAACTTAGTTTAGATACTATTGAAAAAGCCGGATTTCCTCATTTTATGTTAAAAGAAATTTATGAGCAGCCTAAAAGTATTCTTGATACTATGAGAGGAAGAATTGATCTTGAGAATAAGGAGTTGAAATTAGGAGGGATTTCTGATTACGAACAAAAAATCATAAATGCAGACCGAATTATTATTGTGGCTTGTGGAACATCATGGCATGCGGGCTTAATTGGGGAATATCTTTTCGAAGATTTGGCAAGGATACCGGTTGAAGTCGAATATGCTTCTGAATTTAGGTACCGTAATCCTATTATTAAAGAAAGTGACGTTGTTTTGGCTATCTCTCAATCAGGAGAGACAGCTGATACATTAGCAGCAATTAAACTTGCTAAAGAAAAAGGAGCAACTGTTTTGGGCGTGTGTAATGTAGCAGGTTCGTCTATACCAAGAATAACCCATGCAGGAATCTATACTCATGCAGGACCAGAAATTGGAGTGGCATCTACTAAGGCATTTACTACGCAAGTTGTAGTTTTGGCACTAATGGCACTTAGGATAGGTAAGGATAAAGGGACATTATCTAATAATAACTATCATCAAATTATTGCTCAGCTAGAAGTTATTCCAGAAAAAATAGAAAAAGTACTAGAGACAAATAGTCAAATCAAAATTATTGCTAAGCAATTTAAGGATGCGACTAATTTTCTTTACTTAGGTAGAGGATACAACTTCCCTGTTGCACTAGAAGGAGCTCTTAAACTAAAAGAAATTTCTTACATTCATGCAGAAGGATATCCTGCAGCTGAGATGAAGCATGGTCCAATTGCACTTATTGATTCTGAAATGCCAATAGTTGTTATTGCGACCAAAAAAGGAAATTATGAAAAAGTGGTAAGTAATATACAAGAAGTCAAAGCAAGAGGAGGAAGGCTCATTGCAATAGTTACTGAAGGGGATAAAATGGTTAAGGAATTAGCAGAATTTTGTATTGAGATTCCTAATTGTTTTGAGGAGTTGGCTCCATTGCTCTCTAATATTCCATTACAATTACTCTCCTATCATATTGCACTTTTAAGAGGATGTAATGTTGATCAGCCAAGAAATCTAGCAAAGTCAGTTACGGTAGAGTAGTTATGAAGGGAAGATTTTCCTGATACCTATTCGACTCTAAATAAGTTCGTTTACTGAACTCATATTTCACCTTAATATATTGTATCTGGTTTCTAAAGAACTTATTGTAGATGTTCTATAACTAATTGGAATTGTTAATTTTGTTCCATTAAACTTAATATCATGGATGTATATTCAATTAAAAAAAACTCAATAAATCCAATAGAATTAATTCCTTTCGGAAAAGAAAGAGAGATTCAGGATTTAGTAGAAGGTAATACTGAAACTTTGTTTGGTGTAGAATTTGTTAGTTCTGAATTTAAGATTGAGGAGTTTAGAATTGATTCATTATGTTTTAATAATGAGACTAACTCATTTACAATAATTGAATATAAGAAAGGAAGTAGTTATTCTGTGATAGATCAAGGATATTCGTATTTGTCAAAAATGTTAAATAATAAAGATAGTTTTATAGTAGAGTATAATGAGAAATTAAATAAATCTTTAAAAAGAGACCAAATAGACTGGTCTCAATCAACAATTATTTTTGTTTCACCTTCATTTAATACCTATCAAAAGAATAGTGTTAATTTTCAAGACATACCTTTTGAATTATGGGAGATAAAAAGATTTACAAATAATACTATTGTATTAAATCAACATATGTCTCAATCAAATGAAAGTATAAAAAAAGTTGTCAGTGGTAAGGATAATATCATTGACTCAGTAAGTAAGGAAGTTATTGTTTATACTAAAGATGAATTTACTAAGGGAATGAATAATAATTTAGTTGAGATACTGAATGGGTTAGAAGATAGATTATCAGATTGGGATGATATTAAATTTAAGTATAAAAAGAACTATTTAGGAATTTGGAAAAACAAAAAGGTTATTATTTATATAGATAAACAAAAAGATAATTTAAGAACAACAATAGTTAGAGGTGTTCATTTTGGAGGGAAAGTTAAGGAGTTAAAAAACTTATTTAATCTTGACGACCCTAAAAAGATGTTTTCTAAATGGGAAAACAAGTACAAGAAATTATATAGACATAAACTTACAAGTACTAAAGATCTAGATTATTTTGTTTTAATGGTGAAACAAAAATATGAGATAAAATAAGATTCCCCGGAACTTATAGAACATCAAGGTTGTAACTCTTTACTAATTAAGAGGTTAATGTTTTAATTGATTTTCTTGTCTTGATTAACCTTATAAAACCATTCTAAATCAAGTTGTAATTCTATTTTTTAGTAGAGTAAGATATTGTGAGGATTAGAATGTGGTTGAGGTTTGGTTATTCTTTACATTCAATTTCATTTCCATCTTCATCCCAACATTTTTGAGATATTACAGTATCATCTTTATAGTTCTCTTCAGATTTTAATTGACCATTTTCATAATAACTTTTATAAATTCCATCTCTATTAAAATCTTTATTAAAAAAAGTTTCAACTTTTAATTGACCATTATTATAATACATCCTCCATAAACCTACCTTTTGAGAATTTAGTGAATTACCTATTTCTTTAATTTGACCATTATCATATTTCCATGTTTCTAATTCGTATTCTTCACCATCTTTAAAATCAATACCTTTTAACATAAACTCTACATCTTCTTTTAAATCTTCCTCTTTATTAGAACTTGAATCTTTTTCAAACTGATTTTGTATATCAGTCATATCAATTCCTGGTAGTACTCCATCTTCACCAACTTGTACAGTCATACTTTTAAGTTTCTCCATAGTCTCTGGATCTAAATCTAAGTCATCAATACTTTTTACTGGTGATTCTGGTAGATCATCAGTATTGATTTTAACCTCAATATTAGGATTATCCATCATCTCATTAAGATCTTCTTTAGAAATTGAATCATTACTTATCTTTATAATTCTTCCATTTTCATCATAATGTTTTTCATAGATAATCTTATTGTTTTCCCATTCAATTTCACTTTTAACTTGACCATTTTCATTTTGTTCCATTTTATAAATGATAGTATCACCTAACCACCTTGTTTCACTTTTCAACTTTCCTTCACTATACCATTCTTCAACAACCTTAACGTTATCTAAATCTAATTCTTCTTTTTCTTTTCTCAACTGTTGTTCCTTAAATAATTCTGATGATGATAAATGTGTTCTATTGTCAGTTTTTGATCCAAATCCAAAAACATTCTCATCAATTTCAATATTTTTTTTCCCAAATAACCAATCAAATAGTCCCATAATTTTTCTTGTTTTGAATTAATATTTTAAACTTAAAGATTTACTTCTTTTACAAGTTTACCATTTTTATCCCACTCTCTCCAATATCCTTTTCTTTTTCCGTTAATATAATTTTCTTCCCAATATATTGATCCATCTTCATAATAACCTTTAGATGTTCCGTGTAATTTACCATTTTTATAACTTCCTTCACTAGTTAATTTTCCACTTTCATTATATTCTTTGTAAATTCCTTCATCAATCCCATTTAAATAGTATGATTCAGATTTTAGTTTTTGATTTTCATAATATATTTTCCATAAACCATGTTTTTTCTCCAATTTTTCATCTCCCTCTAAAATCAAAACTCCGTTCTCATTATATTGTTTAATTCTTTTTATGTCACCATTATTTTGAATAGATTGTCTCAAAACTCCACTTTCATCATACCCCTTTTCGATGTTATTTTCAAGTTCAATTCTTAAAACTTTCTTTTTCCCAGATAACCAATCAAATATTCCCATAATAGTTTTGTTTTTATGTTTTCAAACTTACAAATATTCAACAAATCAAACGGATACTCTCAATTTTTGGTTTGAATGTTCTTGTATTCCTCTCATATCTAATCTTACCTTTCTTTAATATGGAAGAAACATGATTAGGTTTGAATTCCTTTTCCATAATAGATAGGATGTTATTTTCATTAAACCATTTAGAGATTTTTCTATAACCTAAACCAGACTTTTGGAGTTCAATACTTTTATTGAAAAGATATGTTTGATGGGAATTATATTTAGGATAAAAGTTTAAATTTGTCTCCATGATATCTATATCAAATAACAGATTCAATTTTCTCTTAGAAAAATCTTCCCTCGATAACGATTTTGTTACGGTTGAGTGATTTTGTATCCGATTTTTAGATTCTAAAACTTCCTTATTTAAATTGTAAATTTTTGTGATTGATTTTTAAGTGTTACCATTCACTTTAACTATTCCATTAAGTACTATGAATTGGTTTCAATGTTGAATATTAGAACATAAGGGTTCCGACTAATATTATATTTCTAATAGTACTACATAAATACATGTGATGTTTCCGTGAGAATATTCGATTTAATTGACTAACTCCAAAAGTATGGGGGAGATGTCGATTAGTAAATCAATATGTGTAAATCGTAAGTTTTGTTAGATTTTAGACCGTGACCGTGGTTGAGATCTAAGATATTTTCATAATTTTGAATAATGAATAAAATATATTCTAAATATTTGAATTCACTCGATTTAGTAAATCAGGGACATAGAAGAATTTTTATAATCTTACATATTTCACTTTTTTTAATATCAACATATTGGTTTTTTGAAAATTACCAACCCTCAGATTTTAAATATTTCTTTAATACTGATAATTGGAGACAAGATCACAATACATGGTGGACTCTTGAAAGTTGGAGAAATGGTTATCAATATCCAGGACAATTTGGAAGAATTATTATCATTTCTATATCGTTACTTTGTTTCAACTTTGGATTTCCTTATTTGACGTATCAAATATTTTATTTTCCAATAAAATTCGGGGTTTTTAAAAAGAAAACAATACTGATTATTTTCTCAATAAAAAGTTTAATTTTTCTTTTTTTATTTTGGTTATTATGGTTCCCCTTAAAGTATGAACCTTTTAAAAAAGTAGACTTTAAAACATATTTTGTTGTTAAAGATCATCCAGATGTTAAGGCGATGAATAAAAAATATGACGATTATTATAAGTATATAGAACCAAATACTGTAAGAGTCAGATCTAATGTAAGTAAAGACATCATTTTTGACTATTATCAAACTCGTTTTAATAGTAAATTGATTTACGATTTACTACTCATTTTTATCCCACTTTTTATTTCTTTTTTTGTTATTGAATTAATATTATGGTTAACTATTTGGGTGAAAGACGGGTTTAGTAAAGATCTACATTAACCTCACCTTATTTCTCCATTAATTATAATAAAATCTTTCTTAATTAGTGTATTTAGTGGTGTACATATTTCACAACAATATTTCTCTTCAACTTCATTATTAGAAAAGAATACATTTCCTGAGTATAAAGTATCACTACAATAGTAAACACCTTCTTTAAATTCTAAATTTAAGAAGTTAATATTATTAATTACGTTTCCGTTGTGTTGCCATTCATAATATAAAGAGTCAAATAAGTTGTTTTTATATAAATGAATATATTCTAATTTTTTTTCATAATTATTTGAGTTAATTTCATGATTTAACTCATCAGATTTCACATATTCTAGTGTTGGACCGTAGCCAAATTTGATAGAATACATATTGGTATCATTATTTTGACACTGACCATAGAAAGTAATAGGTATGGTAATTATCACTATAATAAGTAATTTTTTCATACTTCAAACTTACAAGATTTAGTCAGAAAACTTGAAGATGTATTTAATATTTTCAATTTTAGAATCAAATTCTCTATTGATTCTTTCTTCACGAATTTTACCTTTCTTGTAAATAGAGTAGATGTAGTTATTTTTTAGAATTGAATTAGTTCTAATACTTCGATAATTTTTTTCATATAAAATGTGTGAAATTTTTCTGTAACCAATTCCTTTTTCTTCTTTCAAGAATTTAATTAATCTATATAGTTTTTGTTGGTAAGAAGTATAATGTGTTGTTTTTGTGAGTTTTGATGAAGTAATGTTTAATTTGAATGATAAATAATATTGTTTATCTAACTCTAATATAGAACTATTTTGATCCAGATTATTGTCTCTATAACTAGTCGGTAACGGTTGAGTGATTTTGTATCCGATTTTTAGATTCTAAAACTTCCTTATTTAAATTGTAAATTCTTGTGATTGATTTTTAAGTATTACCATTCACTTTAAGTATTCCATTAATTACTATGAATTGGTTTCAATGTTGAATGTTAGAACATAGGGGTTCCGACTGATATTATCTTTCTAATAGTACTACATTAATACATGTGATATTTCCGTGAGTATATTCGATTTAATACACTAAACCCAAACTTATGGGGTAGTTATCGATTAGTAAATCAACACGTTAAAATCAAATATTAGAATTTATTTTTGAGTTTTTAAAAATTCTGAGTATTCATTAGAACCCATTTTCATACTTGAAATCAAACTAATACATTCATTTGTGACTTCA
>PCBP01000051.1 GCA_002730985.1 Flavobacteriales bacterium
CAAAATTACTCATTAATCCATTTCTTGCATCCTCAGGAGTACGAGAAGATCGGATCAACTTAATTACAGCGTCTAAATTCTCTAATGCAATTAGCAGTCCTTCTAATATATGAGATCTTGCCTCAGCTGCAGCTAACTCAAACTTAGTCTTTCTTATTAGAACCTCATGCCTATGATCAACAAAATACCCTATTAATTGTTTCAAATTTAAAAGCATAGGACGACCCTTTACAAGGGCAATGTTATTTACTGAAAATGAAGACTGTAGGGACGTGTACTTAAATAATTTATTCAGAACTATATTAGGAATAGCATCTCTCTTTAAATCATAAACAATACGCATTCCATTCCTGTCAGACTCATCTCTAATATCAGCAATCCCATCCAACTTCTTGGAATTAATCAACTCTGCAGTCTGAGTAATCATTGTAGATTTATTAATCATGTAAGGAATCTCTTCCACAATAATCCGATCTCTAGTGGCGGTCTCTTCAAAGCTAACCTTCCCTCTTATGACAATCCTTCCTCTACCCGTCTCAAAAGCAGACCTTACTCCATCATAACCATATATAGTCCCTCCAGTAGGGAAGTCGGGTGCTTTTACATACTCCATTAAATCAGAAATCTCAACTTCTCCTCTTTTATCGATATATGACAAGATGCCATCTATAATCTCTGAAAGGTTATGTGGCGGCATATTAGTAGCCATACCAACAGCAATGCCAGTTGTCCCATTTAGAAGTAAAGCAGGCAATCTAGAAGGTAAGACAGACGGTTCCTTTAATGTGTCGTCAAAATTTAACCTCCAATCAATGGTCTCTTTGTCAATATCAAGGAGCATGTCTTCTGCTGTTTTACGCATCCTAGCCTCTGTGTAACGCATTGCAGCTGGATTATCCCCATCAACAGATCCGAAATTACCCTGTCCATCTACAAGCATGTATCGCAAACTCCATTCTTGAGCCATACGCACCATAGCATCATATACTGATGTATCACCATGAGGATGGAATTTACCAAGCACCTCCCCCACAATCCTAGCAGACTTCTTATATGATGAATTTGATTTTACCCCTAACTCATGCATTCCAAATAAAACCCTTCTATGAACTGGCTTCAGACCATCTCTTACATCTGGCAATGCTCTTGAAACAATTACTGACATTGAATAATCAATGTACTTTGATTTCATCTCCTCTTCAATATTAATTGGGATAATTCTTTCTCCTAGCGTCATATTTTATGTCTTTTTTAAATTAAGTAACAAATCTAAAAAAAATTCGTATTTTATAACAGTAATACACCTCTTTTTTAAGTAGTTAGTTATAAACAATTTTTGTTTAAAAAAATCAAGTATAACATTTAAAAATACTGCAATTTTAGTAGGTATCTTGCAAACAATTTTAATGATATAAAAATATCAAGTTATGAAAACAGAATTTTCAAATAGAATGAAGGATGTATTTACATATGTAAGAGAAGAGGTTCTTAGGTTAGGCGACAGTAGTATTGGAGTCGAACATTTATTTTTAGGCATACTAAGGGAAGGAGAAGGGACAGCCATAAGAGTGCTGAAAAATCTTGGTATTAATCCTAAGGATTTAAGGGTGATTATTGAGAATAAGATCACAAGAAGAGGCAGCCGAACAAATGCCGAAAAAGACAGTGTCGAATTTAAAAAACAGACTGAAAGAATTCTCAAAAAGTCTATAATGGAACAGACAAATCTAAACGATACTGAAATTAAAACAATCCATGTTCTACTTGCCATCTTACTAGACCCTAATAATATTGTTACAAGTTCCTTTGAACACATTCATATTAATTATGAGATTGTCCTTGATGAATACGAAAGAGAAACGGGGAGTAACATCTCATCAAGTCTAGATGATATGGATAAGATTGAGGATGATGATAACATTTTTGGACCTCCTTCAACTGAAAAATCAAAGGCAATATCAAAAAGCGCAACACCAGTATTAGATAGTTTCGGTAGGGACCTCACCCAGTATGCTATAGAAGACAAATTAGACCCTATAGTAGGGAGACAAAAAGAGATTGAAAGAGTGTCACAAATTCTTAGTAGAAGAAAGAAAAACAATCCTATACTAGTAGGAGAGCCTGGCGTTGGCAAATCTGCTATTGCAGAAGGGTTAGCTCTAAGAATAGTACAAAAGAAGGTCTCAAGAGTACTCTTTAATAAAAGGGTCGTAATGCTTGACCTTGCAGCATTAGTTGCAGGAACAAAGTACAGAGGACAGTTTGAAGAAAGAATGAAGGGAGTGATTAATGAACTAGAGAAAAACCCTGATATCATTTTATTTATTGACGAAATTCATACTTTAGTAGGAGCCGGAGGTGCTACCGGATCATTAGATGCATCAAACATGTTTAAACCTGCACTTGCCAGAGGCGAATTACAATGCATCGGCGCAACTACACTAGACGAATACAGACAGCATATTGAAAAAGACGGAGCTCTAGAGAGAAGATTCCAGAAAGTTATGATTGACCCTACATCTATTGAAGAAACAATAGAGATATTAAACAACATCAAGACAAAATATGAAAAACATCACAATGTAACTTATACTGATGATGCTATCCAATCATGTGTAATTCTTACGGATAGATATATGAACGATAGATTCTTGCCAGACAAAGCAATTGATGCATTGGACGAAGCCGGATCTCGTGTTCATATTACAAATGTTGAGGCACCAGATCATATTACGAAACTAGAAGCAAAGCTTTCAGATCTCACTAAAAAAAAGAAAGAAGCAATAAAAAAACAGAAATTTGAAGCTGCTGCCGAACTAAGAGATTCTGAAAAGAAACTTCAAGCTCAATTAACACACGCACAAGATATCTGGGAAAAAGAATTGACACTAAACAAAGAGACTGTATCAGAAAACAATGTGGCAGATGTTGTCTCAATAATGACTGGCATACCTGTTAATAGAGTAGCCTCAAAAGAAAGAAAAAAGCTTTCCTTAATGACTGATAATATTAAAGAACGAATTATTGGACAAGATGAGGCTGTAGAGAAAGTTGTAAGGGCTATCAGAAGAAATCGTGTTGGACTCAAAGATCCAACTAAGCCAATTGGATCATTCATCTTTTTAGGGCCTACTGGAGTCGGAAAAACCCAACTAACCAAGGCATTAGCTGAAGAGATATTTGACTCCCAAGAAGCACTTATTAGAATTGATATGAGCGAATTTATGGAGAAATTTGCGGTAAGTAGACTGGTTGGAGCTCCCCCAGGATATGTTGGCTACGAAGAGGGAGGGCAGCTAACTGAACAAGTTAGAAGAAAACCTTACTCCGTTATTTTACTTGATGAAATTGAGAAAGCACATCCTGATGTGTTTAATCTACTATTACAGGCATTAGATGACGGGCAAATGACTGATAGTTTAGGGAGAAAGGTCAGTTTTAAAAACACCATAATCATTATGACATCTAATATTGGCGCAAGAGAGCTAAAAGACTTTGGACAAGGAATAGGCTTTAACACTTTATCCAAACAAACAAATAAAGACAATAATAACAAGGGGGTAATCGAAAAAGCATTGAAGAGAGCCTTCTCCCCTGAATTTCTAAATAGAATCGATGATATAATTATTTTTAACAGTCTAGACAAAGAAGATATTAATCAAATCATTGATATTGAAATGAACAGCCTATTAAAGCGTATTGACACTTTAGGATATATAGTCAGAATATCTAAAAGAGCAAAAGATTTTATTGCCGAAAAAGGATTTGATTCTAAATTTGGAGCAAGACCTCTAAAACGCGCTATCCAGAAATACTTTGAAGACCCTTTGTCTGAAGAGATTATCAATGCACAAATTAAAGAAGGAGATAATATTAAAGTAAGCTTAAATAAAGAGGAAACTAATTTGGAAATTAATATAGTTAAACCAAAAGTAAAAAAAACAACTTAAAAGGGCAGTCTCTCTCCCTTCTTTTCTGTTAATTCTCTAAATAAAGTTTGGATTTTACGAAACACCTCTCCTTTATTCTCTATTTTTCTTTTATCAATTTCATTTACTCTAGCTAACTCCCCCATTGTCCCAGTTGTAAAGACTTCATCTGCATTATAAAGCTGAGTTACTGAGAGATCCTGTTCAAGAATTGGAAACTTGTTCTTTTTGCAAATTTGAAAAATCAAACCTCTAGTTATCCCAGGCAAACAGGCCTTAGCAAAAGGTGTGATTAGGACTCCATCTTTTATCATAAATATATTAGTAGAATTTGTTTCAGCTACAAATCCGTCTAGATCAAGCATTAGAGCATCATCAGCACCAGCATGATTAGCTTCAATTTTTGCTAAAATGTTATTTATTAGATTAGCATGATGTATTTTCGAATCTAAACATAAAGGTGAGTTTCTTCTAATACTAGATGTGACTAAACATAAATCCTTACCATAAAAGATTGGGGGTTTCCATTCAGCTAGTACAATTAGAGAGCAACCAAATTGATTTAACACTGGATTCATCCCTGAAGTAATCTTTTCTCCTCTGGTAAGAGTTAACCTGATATGAGCATCATCCTCCATTCTATTAGCTTCAAGTGTAGAAAAAACAGCATTTCTAACCTCTATAAGACAAGGAATATTTGTAAAGGCCATGCTTTTTGCAGACTCCACTAGTCTATTCAGGTGCTCCTCAAAGCAAAAAATCCTGCTTTTATATACTCTTATCCCTTCCCAAACAGCATCTCCTCCCTGTACCGCACTATCAAAGACAGATATCTTTGCGTGATCTCTATGAAGCAGTTTGCCATTAATCCAAACTTTAATATCTTTATTTCTCTTATCAAATTTTTGTATCATAATTGTATTGATTTAACAGTTAAAAACTCATAATAAGGAAGACACTCCCTAGATAGCTCCAAATTACTCTCTCTAAGTATAATATTCTGTATTTCATAAGGATGAAAACCCGTGGAATTATGAATATTTTTATACCAATACTTTGCCCAGACACCATCTTCCTTTATTCCTCCTCTCTTCCACGTCAACATATTCTTGTCAAAAGATATATCTAAAAGAAGACAAATCTTTCTAAGAATCAGTTCTGGATTCTGTAATAAATATTTTGCATCTAAGACAATAGGAGTTTCGCCCCTGCTCTCCAGATCTAAATATAACTCATATTGCTTTTTGATGCCAATATCATCTATGGATGGATTTGCAATAATTTTGCTATATGAATAAATAATCTCTTGAGGATTCCTAATAAAAATAATATTCTTAACCGATGACAAGAATTGGGTGTTTATTCCAACCAGAAAATGAGTCATTAATTTATGGAATAACAACTTTTTACTCTTCTGTAAAATAACTTCTTTAACAACCTTATTACCATTGTTATCTAAAGTAGCTAGAACCAGATCTCTTGCGGGATGATTAGCTCCGCTTACTTTAAGGTAGTGTGCATAAAGAGGCTCATCAAATACAGAAGTGTCTTCTCGTTGAGCAAATGCATACATTAATGCTGTAGAGACATTTCTGGGACAAGACCATAAACAAATTACCTTATTCATATTTTTTTAAAACAAAAAAGGAAGAATCTACTCTCCCTTTTATATATTAACTAATATATCAAAATCTTATCCTTTTTTCTCATCTTCTATTACTTTCATGTATGTATCCATTGCCGTCTCACTCATGCCAGTAAATGAGAAGCCGCCATCATGAAATAAGTTTTGCATAGTCACTTTCTTTGAATAGTCAGAAAATAATGAGATGCAATAATCAGCACACTCATCAGCTGACGCATTCCCTAAAGGAGATAAATCATTAGCAAACCTATAGAAGCCATCAAAACCAGCGACCCCACTACCAGCAGTAGTCTCAGTTGGAGACTGAGAGATAGTATTTACCCTTACCTTCCTTCTTAATCCATAATGATAACCAAAACTTCTAGCAATAGACTCCAAAACAGCCTTATTATCTGCCATGTCATTATAGGTATGAAATACTCTCTGTGCGGCAATATATGAGAGCCCTATAACAGACCCCCACTCATTTAAAGCATCTAGCTCCCAAGCAGCTTGCATGGTTTTATGAAATGACATTGCTGACACATCATACCCCTTCATGGTCCAATCATAGTTTTGCTTATAGTAAGGCCTTCCTTTCCTAACATTTACTGACATTCCAATAGAATGAAGCACAAAATCAATCTTACCACCGAGCTCTAACATTGCACCTTCATAAAGCGACTTTAGATCTTCCATTGAAGTAGCATCAGCAGGTATAACTTTAGAACCTGTTTTATTAGCCAGTTCTTTAATATCTCCCATACGCAAAGCAATAGGAGCATTTGTTAAAACAAATTTAGCTCCCTCATTGTGAGCATGTTCAGCAACTTTCCAAGCAATAGACTTATTGTCCAATGCTCCGAAGATAACACCTCTCTTTCCTTTTAAAATATTGTTTGCCATTTTATTTAATTTATTTTACAAATATAAAATTATTGACTTAATAACACCCTCGCATTCTCAAATGCCTCTGATGTAACTTCTTTTCCACTTAATAATTTTGCAATCTCCTCTATCCTAGCTTGTTTATCTAAATTTTTTACATTTGAAACAGTTTCAATACCAATAACTGATTTTACTACCTTAAGATGTTCATCTGCCTTTGAGGCAATCTGAGGCAAATGAGAAATTGCTATAAGCTGAGTTGACTTACTAATTTCCTGCATCATTTTCCCCATTAATGCTGCTATCTCTCCACTAACCCCTATATCTATTTCGTCAAAAACTAGAATATCTACTTCCGAAATTGTTGCAGAAATATACTTTATGGCCAACATAAGTCTTGATAATTCACCACCAGAAGCCACTTTTGACACCTCCAGTAATTCACCTCCTCTATTTGCTGAAAAAAGGAAAGATATTGATGTATTTCCAAATTTATGATAACTATCACTCACATTAATAGCCGCCATAAAGTTTGCATAAGGCATTCCTAAATTTATTAAATTGCTTTCTACCTCTTTCTTTAGAAAAGGGAGAATATTATTACGTTTAATATTTAAGTCAGATGCCTTCCCTTGCAAAACCAAAAATTGATCTTCTATCTCAATCTTCTTGTTTTTCAACTCCATCTCAGATGATAATGAAAGTTTAATTCTGGATTTAATCTCCTGCTGATAAATAAGTAAGCCCGCCACAGTATCCTTTCTGTGTTTTTGCAATAATTTATTAATTACATCTAACCTATTATTAAGAACAAGCAACTCAGACGGATCCAATCTAAGTTTGTTGTCTAGAGAAGCTAGATTAGAACTCACATCATTTAATTCAATAATAACACTCGCTACTCTTTCATAAAGCTCAGTAAAAGTTTCAAATTCCAACAACTTTCTTTTTACAGAAGATAACTGAGATAAAATACCCTGCTCATTATTTAAATATTTCTCACTCTCAGAAACTACATTCATAACCCCTTCAATATTTTCTAAAATTGAGATCTTCTGCTCAAGCTTCTCTTTCTCCCCAGCTTCTAAATTGCAATTCTCCAACTCCTCAAGTTGGTACTGCAAAAAGTCTAATTCATTCTCTGGCAAACTTCCTGATCTCTGGATAAGATCTAACTCCATCTTGAGCTGATTGTATTTCTGTAATTCTTCCTGATATGAAAGAAGCTCCTTTTCTGATTTAGCTAATCTGTCAATTAAAGCGAACTGGGCAGTCTCATCTTTTAATAGAATTGACTGATGCTGAGCATGAATCTCAATTATCTTATTTCGAAACTCTGATAGAACATTAAGTAAAACCGGAGTGTCATTTATAAAAGCTCTACTTTTCCCATCAGAATTAAATTCTCTCCTAATAACCGTTAATTCTTGAAAATCAAGATCATGCTTCTCGAAAAAATCCAGCTTTGATTTTTGGATACTAAACTCTCCCTCAATTATTGTCTTGGCAGAAGTCTTATCTATAGAATACCTCTCTATTCTTTTGCCTAATAGCAATGTCAGTGCATCAAGCATAACTGATTTTCCAGCACCTGTTTCACCAGAGATAACAGTAAAACCTTTTTTGAAATCTATACTTACATCTTTTAATAAAGTGTAGTTCCTAATTTTAAGGTTTCTAATCATCTGTCTCCTCCTGATTCTTGCTGGGAAATTGATTCATACTTAGTGGAATGGGAAGGGTCTATTTCAAGTAAAGTTTTAATAATTCTAGCCTGTTCATTAGGAAAAGCTCCAGAGTAAATATTAACTATTTCATCTGATTTCGCATCAAAAAATAATTGCAAAAGAAATGCGGAAGAATTTTCTCTATAGATACTTTTTAGACTTTCTAAAGCTTCTGTGATTTCAAATCTAGCATCTTCTGACTCCTCCCCTAATTTATCTAAGCCTTGTCTATGATAAAGATACATGACTGTATGAAAATCTGAATACCTTTGATCCATTAGATCATGAGCTAACCAATAACGATTTTTATCACTCTCAAAGGCTTTCCAACCTGGTTCTGGCGCATTCTGAGCGTTAGTTACTATCCTCTGGGCTATATTAAAGTATTCATTACCCCCCTCTTCTGAAAAGGTTGCAAAATCTAAACCCAAAATGATATTCACATAAAATGCTAATACAGATGTTAGATTTGACATATGTGTTGCATCAGAAAACTCTAAAGATTGATATTCTAGATACTTAAACCTGAATTTGTTATCTAGATAATTAAATAACGTAGACTTATATGAAGTGCCAAAAACAGGCCTAGTACTCTGAATCTGGATAGAACCTTCATACTCATCATTAGATATCTTCCTTGTAATATTAATTCTTATAGTACATTCAATCCTCTCTTCATTTTCTATTTTAGTAGATGTCCATATTTTATTATTAATAAAATCATAGATTTCTGTTCGCATTGTCTGAAAAACTTTTCTATCACTAGTCTGAACTTGCGACGAACTAACACTTACATTACATAAGAGCTCTTGAGCATGAGCCATGAATGAGAATCCTAAAAACACCAGTAAGAGGAATATTCTTTTCATTTAGTATAATTCTATAATCTTTGTAATAATATCTTTAGCAACTTCTGACTTATCTTTTAACTCAAAATCAAAGATATTATTTTTTCTGTCAATAATAGTAATCTTATTTGTACTATGCCCAAAACCAGACCCTCTATCATTTAACGAATTAAGCACAATCATATCAAGATCCTTATTTTTAAGTTTTTCTTTAGCATTTCTTAATTCATCTTTTGTCTCTAAAGCAAAACCAACTATAAATTGTTTTTCTGTCCTTTTTGATGCCAAAACTGACAAGATATCAATAGTTCTTAGAAGCGGTATTGTAAGATCTTTATCTGTTTTTTTAATCTTATCATTTGAAAAAGAACTAGGCTTATAATCTGAAACAGCTGCAGTGAATATTGATATATCTGAACTTGGAAAGCAATTATCTGCCATCTTAAACATTTCATTAGCCGATTCTACCTTATGCACAATAATATTAGAATGTTCTACATCAATATGTGAGGGGCCCAGTATAAGTGTAACCTTTGCCCCATTATTAGCACATTCTAAAGCTAATGAAATACCCATTTTGCCTGAAGATCGATTCCCAATAAAACGAACAGGGTCTATTGCCTCATAAGTGGGGCCTGCTGTAATTAACACTTCTTTACCTGACAACAACAATTTCGTGGATAGATCTAAATTAATGTGTTCAATAATCTCCGAAGGTTCAGCCATCCTACCTTCCCCAACTAAACCGCTAGCAAGTTCTCCAAAACCAGAAGGAATAAGAATGTCCCCAAAAGACTTCAGCTTCTCAATATTCTTGACTGTAGTTGGATGCCTATACATATCTAAATCCATAGCAGGCGCAAAATAAACAGGACATTTTGCTGACAAATAAGTTGCTAAAAGTAGATTGTCACATTCTCCAGTTGTCATCTTAGCCATAGTATTTGCAGTAAGCGGAGCGATAACCATAAAATCAGCCCATAAACCCAGATCAACATGACTATTCCATTCTCCACTTTCGGCATCAACCATTTCTGAAAGAACTGGATTCTCAGATAAAGTAGCAAGTGTAAAAGGAGCAACAAAAAGTAAAGAAGCCTCAGTTTGAATTACCTTAACTGAAGCTCCTTCTTTCTTAAACAAACGCACAAGCTCTACACTCTTATAAGCTGCAATACTAGCTGATACTCCTATTAATACCTTTTTTCCTTTAAGCATCTATGTCTTCATCTTCCGACTTATCCCCATCTCTCATGTAAAGAGCATCATCTAAAAGTTCTTGCATTGCAATAGCCCAAGGTTTTGGCAAGCCTTCATAAAACTTTGATACTGCAATCTGCTCTTTATTCTCAAAGACTTCATCAAGTTGGTCCTGTGAGATTTCGAATTCTTTTAATTTCTCCATTAACTCTTCTTTCATATTTTCATTTACC
>PCBP01000052.1 GCA_002730985.1 Flavobacteriales bacterium
AAAACTCCTGAAGAAGAATTGATTAGTTTTGATGATTCAGAAAAGATATATGATTTAACGAAATTTCAAAAAACAAATCAAAGAACTTGTATTAATATTCAGCCTATTGTAAGAGCTGGGGATAAGGTAAGTAAAGGGCAAGTATTATGTCATGGTTATGCTACTGAGAATGGTGAGCTTGCTATTGGACGAAATTTGAAGGTTGCTTTTATGCCTTGGAAAGGCTATAATTTTGAGGATGCTATTATTTTATCTGATAGGGTTGTGAGAGAGGATTTATTTACTTCGCTACATATTGTTGAACATGTTGTAAATGTCAGAGAAACTACAAGGGGATTAGAGGAACTAACTGCTGATATTCCTAATATTAGTGAAACTGCAACTAGGGATCTAGATGAGTATGGTATGGTGAGAATTGGTGCTCATGTAAAACATGGTGATATTCTAATTGGAAAAATAACTCCTAAAGGAGAATCTGACCCTACACCTGAAGAAAAATTACTTAGGGCAATTTTTGGAGAAAAAGCTGGGGATGTTAAGGATGCTTCTTTAAAAACAAACCCTGCCGATGCTGGAGTTGTTATTGGCAAGTCATTATTCTCTAAAACGATTAAAGATAGGAGAGCAAAAACTACTGATAAAGAAAAGTTATCTAAGTTAGATGTTATTTTTGAGAAAGATGCATATACTTTAAAAAATATTTTAGCTGGTAAACTTTATCAAATGATTGGTGGTAAGGCATCAAAAGGAGTTAAGAATATTCTAGGAGAAGAGGTTATTGCAAAAAGCACAAAGTTTACTAAAAAGATATTGCTAGCGATTGATTTCACTTTAGTTGACCCTTATAATTGGACAGCTAGCAAGGAAAATAATCTCTTAGTTAATAGAACGATTGAGAACTACTTAAGAAAATATAATGATATCTATGGAGATTATAGAAGAGAGCGATTTGCAATTACTATTGGTGACGAATTGCCTAGTGGCGTATTGCAATTAGCGAAAGTTCAAATTGCCCAAAAGAGGAAAGTAAAGGTCGGTGATAAATTAGCTGGTCGTCATGGTAATAAGGGTATTGTATCTCGTATCGTAAAAGATGAAGATATGCCTTTCCTAGAAGACGGCACGCCAGTAGATATTATTTTAAATCCACTTGGAGTGCCTTCAAGGATGAACCTTGGGCAGATTTATGAGACTATCTTAGGTTGGGCTGGTCAAGAATTAGGTAAAAAGTATTTTACTCCTGTTTTTGATGGAGCAAGTATAGATCAAATTAATACTGAGACTGATCAGGCTGGACTGCCAAGATTAGGACAAACATACTTATATGATGGCGGCACTGGTGAGCGTTTTGAACAAACTGCTACTGTTGGTGTAATCTATATGCTTAAATTAAGTCACCTAATTGATGATAAGATGCATGCCAGATCGATTGGACCATATTCTTTAATCACACAACAGCCATTAGGGGGTAAGGCTCAGTTTGGAGGGCAGAGACTTGGTGAGATGGAGGTATGGGCACTTGAAGGATATGGAGCATCAAACATCTTACAAGAAATGTTGACTCTAAAATCAGATGATGTGGTAGGTAGAGCAAAAGCATTTGAATCAATGGTTAAAGGCAAAGACTTACCTAAAGCGGGGATCCCAGAATCTTTTAATGTATTATTACATGAATTAAATGGTTTAGGATTAAAAGTTACTTTTGAATAAAATACATATGAGAAATACACAAAAAGTTATACAAGCACAAGATATAAAATCAATTAAGATTAGTTTATCTTCTCCTGAGGATATTTTAGAGAAATCATCTGGAGAGGTTACTAAACCAGAAACCATTAACTATAGAACTTATAAGCCAGAGAGTGGCGGGCTATTTTGTGAGAGAGTCTTTGGGCCAACTAAGGATTTTGAATGTCATTGTGGTAAATATAAAAGAATTAGGTATAGAGGGATTATATGTGATAGATGTGGGGTTGAGGTGACTGAGAAGAAGGTAAGAAGAGAACGCATAGGACACATTGATTTAGTGGTTCCTGTAGCTCATATTTGGTATTTCAAAACTTTACCTAATAAAATTGGATATTTACTTGGCTTAGCGTCTAAGCAGTTGGATATGATTATTTATTATGAAAGATATGTAGTAGTTAATGCTCCTGCTGGACTTGTAAATAATGAAGGTGAGGAGGTAAAATATTTAGATTTTTTAACTGAGGAGGAATATTTAAATATATTAGATGTTCAACCTTTAGAAAATCAATATTTGTCAGAGGATGATCCTAATAGATTTGTTGCTAAAATGGGAGCTGAAGCTATTCGTGATTTATTGGCAAAAATTAATCTTGATGATTTATCTTATCAGTTAAGAAATCAAGCTGATAATGAATCTTCACAACAAAGAAAGAAGGAGGCTTTAAAGAGACTCCAAGTTGTTGAGATAATGCGTGAAGGACAGAAGCATACCGAGAATAAACCAGAATGGATGACTGTAAAAGTTATTCCCGTAATTCCGCCAGAATTGAGGCCTCTAGTTCCTCTAGACGGTGGTAGGTTTGCCACTTCTGATTTAAATGACCTCTATAGAAGAGTCATTATTAGAAATAATAGATTGAAAAGATTAATAGAAATTAATGCCCCAGAGATTATTTTGAGAAATGAGAAAAGGATGCTTCAGGAATCTGTAGATGCATTATTTGATAATTCAAGAAAATCAGCTGCTGTAAAAACAGATGGGAAAAGAGCATTAAAGTCTTTATCTGATTCTTTAAAAGGTAAGCAGGGTCGATTTCGTCAAAATTTACTTGGGAAAAGGGTTGATTATTCAGCTCGTTCTGTAATTGTTGTAGGGCCAGAATTAGAGATGCACGAATGTGGCTTGCCAAAGGATATGGCAGCTGAACTTTACAAACCATTTATTATACGGAAATTGATTGAGAGAGGTATTGTAAAGACAGTTAAATCTGCTAAAAGGATTATTGACACAAAAGAGCCAGTTGTTTGGGAGATTCTGGAGAATGTGATGAAAGGCCATCCTGTTTTATTAAACAGAGCTCCTACGTTGCATAGGCTTGGTATACAGGCATTCCAACCAAAAATGATAGAGGGTAAGGCAATTCAATTACATCCATTAGCTTGTGCGGCTTTTAATGCTGATTTTGATGGGGATCAAATGGCAGTTCACTTGCCATTAGGTGCTGCTGCGATTCTGGAGGCACAGGTATTAATGTTAGCTTCACATAATATTTTGAATCCTGCAAATGGATCCCCTATAACTATTCCTTCTCAGGATATGATCCTAGGTCTCTATTACATGACTAAAGAGAAAAGATCAACTAATGAGGAAAAAGTTAAAGGAGAAGGCATGACCTTCTATTCTTTGGAAGAGGTAAAGATTGCTTATAATGAGAAAGTAGCTGATTTACATGCCTTAATTAAAGTAAGGATTACTGATACTAATGAAAAATCATTATTGATTTCAACAACTGTAGGTAGAGCTTTATTTAATGAATTTGTTCCTAGAGAGATTGAATTTGTAAATGAATTACTTACTAAAAAAGCCTTAAGAAATGTTATTGGAGATATTTTAGAGACATGTGGTGTCGCTGCTACTGTACATTTCCTTGATGCGATTAAGACTATTGGTTTTAATATGGCATTTAGAGGTGGTCTATCATTCAATCTTGGTGATGTAATTGTTCCTGAAGAGAAAGAAGGCTTAATTGAAGATGCTAATAAAAAGGTTGATGAGATTAAAGGCAACTATGCCATGGGATTTATTACTAATAACGAAAGATATAATCAGGTAATTGATGTTTGGACGACAACTAATGCTAGGTTAACAGATACTGTTATGAGAAATATTAGTTTGGATAAGCAAGGATTTAACTCAGTCTATATGATGCTTGATTCTGGAGCAAGGGGCTCTAAGGAGCAAATTCGTCAGTTGTCAGGTATGAGAGGTCTTATGGCTAAACCTAAGAAGTCGGGTGACCATGGAGAATCCATTATTGAAAACCCTATTACAACAAACTTTAGAGAAGGCCTCTCGATTCTAGAGTATTTTATTTCTACTCATGGGGCACGTAAAGGACTTGCAGATACGGCACTTAAAACTGCTGATGCTGGTTACCTTACAAGAAGATTGGTTGATGTTGCTCAGGATGTTATTATTAATGAGGCTGATTGTGGAACCTTGAAAGGTTTGGATGTTTTTGCACTTAAGGATAATGATGAGATTTTAGAATCACTATCTGAAAGAATTTCTGGCAGGATTAGTTTGAATGATGTCTACCATCCAGTAAATGAAAAATTATTAGTGCAAGCTAATGACATGATTTCTGATAAAGTCTCGTTAGTCATTGAAAAGGCAGGGATTGAATCTATTGAAGTTAGATCTGCATTAACTTGTCAAACTAGGAGAGGAATTTGTAAGATGTGTTATGGTAAATCATTGTCAACTAATAGAATGGCTCAAGTAGGGGAGCCAGTTGGAGTAGTTGCTGCACAATCAGTTGGTGAGCCAGGTACTCAGCTTACACTTAGAACCTTTCATGTTGGTGGTACTGCATCAAGATCTGAGGTTGACTCATCTATTATCATCAAGAAGGATGGAAGATTAGAGATTGAAGACTTAAGGACTGTTAAATCAAAAGATAAGAATGGTAAGGCAGTAGAGATTGTGGTCTCAAGAGCTGCTGAAACCAAGGTGGTTGATGATAAGAATGGAGTAATTCTTTCTTCATCAATTGTGCCATATGGGTCTACTATTTTTATTAAAGAAGGTACAGTTAAGAAAGGAGATAAAGTTTGTGAATGGGATGCTTATAATGCTGTGATTGTATCAGAAATTGCTGGTAAAATTAAGTTTAATGATATTATTGAAGGCGTTTCTTATAGAACAGAATCTGATGAGCAAACAGGATATAAAGAGAAAGTAATTATTGATAGTAGAAGTAAAAAAATATTACCTTCATTAACTATTGGTGATAAGAATTACTCTGTTCCGGTAGGTGCGCATTTAGCTGTTGAAGATAGTACTAAAGTAAATGCAGGTGATATTTTAGTTAAAATTCCTAGATCTGCTGGTTCATCAGGAGATATTACAGGAGGTCTACCTAGGGTGACTGAGATGTTTGAAGCAAGAAACCCATCTAATCCAGCTGTAGTGACAGAGGTTGATGGTTCTGTTTCATTTGATAAGATTATTAGAGGTAATAGACAAATTATTATTACAACTAAAACAGGTGAAACTAAGAAATACTTAGTGAAATTAGCTAAACATATCTTAGTGCAAGAGAATGATTATGTAAAAGCAGGTATGCCACTCTGTGATGGAGTAATTACTCCATCGGATATCCTTGCTATTAAAGGTATTGTTGAGGTGCAGCAATTTATTGTTAATGAGATCCAAGATGTTTATCGTTTACAAGGTGTTAAGATTAATGATAAACATTTTGAGGTATTAGTGCGACAGATGATGCGTAAGGTCAGAATAACACATTCTGGTGACACTTATTTCTTAGAAGACGCTCTTATAGGGAAAGATGCCTTTCAGGAACAGAATGATAAGTTGTTTGGAATGAAAATTGTTACTGATGCAGGTGATTCCGAGGATTTAAAACCTGGACAAATTGTATCACCAAGAGAATTGAGGGAGGAGAACTCAAGACTTACTAGAAAAGATGTTAAAGAAGTTGAGGCTAGAGATGCTGTGGCTGCAGTTGCATCTCCAGTACTTCAAGGGATTACTCGTGCTTCATTGCAAGTTGATTCATGGATTTCTGCTGCATCATTCCAACAAACTACTAAGGTGCTTAATGAAGCTGCAATCAATGCTAAGCGTGATAATCTAATTGGACTGAAAGAGAATGTAATTATTGGTAAGAAGATTCCTGCAGGAACCGGATTAATTGATGCAGCTGAAACTGTAGTTGGTTCGCAAATTGAGTATGATAGATTAATGCAATTAAAAAAAGAAGAAGATGAAGTTTCTGATGAGCAAGAGGTAGTGGCTGAAACGGCAACTTCTGGAGAGGAATAAAAAAACAACTATATGTCAGAAGAAAAGAAAAAAGAAGGATTGAATATTGAACTTACAGAGGAGGTAGCTGAAGGTACCTATAGTAATTTAGCTATTATCAATCACTCTCCTTCAGAGTTTGTAGTTGATTTTATACAAATGATGCCAGGTATACAGAAAGCTAGAGTGAAATCAAGAGTTATTCTTACTCCTCAGCATGCTAAAAGACTGATGAAAGCACTTGTAGATAATGTAAATAAATTCGAAAATCAGCATGGTGAGATTAAAGATGTTGATCCTGCCGCTGGTATTCCAATAAATTTTGGAGGACCCACACCGTTAGCATAAACTAATAAAAAGAAAAAGCCTGCATAGATGTAGGCTTTTTTTATGTTCAATAGTCTTCCGTTTTTTATCCTAAGAAAGGATATTTGTATTCAATCGCTGGCACAAATGTTTCTTTAATAGTTCTAGGAGATACCCATCTTAATAAATTCAAGATTGATCCTGCTTTATCATTTGTTCCAGACCCTCTGGCTCCTCCGAATGGTTGTTGCCCTACAACTGCACCAGTTGGCTTATCATTAATATAGAAGTTTCCTGCTGCATTTTCCAATACCTTAGTTGCATACTCAATTGCATATCTATCTACCGATAAGATAGCTCCAGTTAAAGCGTACTCAGAGGTTTTATCTACTAAATCAACTGTTTCTTCCCATTTTTCAGCATCATATACATAGATGGTTATTACTGGTCCAAATACTTCCTCTAACATAGATTTAAATTTAGGATTAGTGGTTACTATAATAGTTGGTTCAATAAAGTAGCCTACTGATTTATCATAATTTCCTCCAGCAATGATTTTAGCATCATCAGATGATTTTGCATAGTCAATATAAGAGGAGATGCTGTCAAATGCCTTCTCAGAAATTACGGCATTAATAAAGTTTGATGTCTCTTCAGGTGTTCCCATTTTGAAACTTTTAGTATCGGAGATAATTTGTGCCCTTACAGCTTTCCAGATGTTAGAAGGAATATAGGCACGAGAGGCAGCAGAGCATTTCTGTCCTTGATACTCAAAGGCACCTCTTGATATTGCTGTTGCTACCTCAGAAGCTACTGCCGATTTGTGTGCTAATATAAAATCCTTACCTCCTGTTTCTCCAACTATCCTCGGATATGATTTGTATTTCTCGATATTATTCCCGATATTTTTCCAAAGTGTTCGAAATACTTGAGTGCTTCCTGTAAAATGAAGTCCCGCAAAGTCTTTATTCTCAAATATGACTTTCGATATCTCTTTACCTCTTACTGTTACCATATTAATAACTCCATCAGGTAATCCTGCAGCTTGGAATAATTCTATAATTACTTGTGCAGAATAAATTTGTGTTTCAGCAGGCTTCCAAATTACTACATTTCCTAGCATTGCTGGTGCAGCACAAAGATTGGCACATATAGAGGTGAAATTAAATGGAGTAAGTGCAAATACAAAACCTTCAAGTGGTCTATGTTCTAATCTGTTCCACATTCCTGTACCTGATTCCGGTTGTTCCTTATAAAGTTGACTCATATATTGGACATTGAATCTAAAGAAATCAATGAGTTCACAGGCTGCATCAATCTCGGCTTGCATTACATTTTTGCTTTGTGCGAGCATAGTGGCTGCATTTAGTTTTGCACGGAAAGGCCCAGCTAACAGATCAGCAGCCTTTAGGAATATTGATGCTCTATTTTCCCAGCTCATATTTGCCCATTTTTTACGAGCAGACATTGCAGCATCAATTGCATCATTAACTTCTTTTTCTCCTCCGTAATTAGCTGTTCCAATTATATGAGCATGTTCATGAGGGGGGCTTAGGTTTCTTTTTTCATTTGTAAAGACTTGTTTATTGCCAATATACATAGGTACATCAATAGTAGTGTTATACATTTTTTTGTATTCCGCTAGTAATTCAGTGCGCTCATGACTGCCTAGGGCATATTCTTTTACTGGTTCATTCACCGCAATGGGTACATTATAAAATCCGTTTGACATCTTCTTCTTTTTTGTTAATACTTGGCAAATTTAGTTATTAAAACACTAAAATAGTTCTTTTGAGGAAGTTTTCAAGAAACCTATAAATCTATCATATCTTTCACTTACAGATTGGTAATACACATATATATAATAATCATTACGAGTCTGATAGTGAGTGCCTTCGATAAAACTTACATCTACACGCCCTGTGGTTGTGTCATTTAGAGCATAATGATAGTTGTAGTAACCTTGCTTTAGATATATACTCTTTTCATATTGGTTTCTATCTATATTATATTTTAATTTAAAATCTTCTTTAAGTTCCCAGTCAGAAAATGCGCCTAGTAGATACAAATCTCCATAGCTAATATAATCTGCAGGTAATGAGAAATGTACAAAAGCATAGTCTGCCTCTATTGATGATCTCCAACCTTCTTGGGATTCAATAATAAATTTTCCGTTAATATCTATCTCAATTGAGTAGCGCTCAAAAGGACGTTTCTTATCATTAAAAAGATAAACATGATTGTGAGTGCTATCAAAATTAATAGTTTTTATTCTTTCAGACTGATATCTTAGGCTTTTAAAGTCAAAATATCGGAATTCGTTATTTCCCCAGAAAGTGTTTTCATCTTCATAATCATAAATGAGTTCATCATTTCTCACAAATTGAGGTTTAAGATCAGTTATTGCATTATCTTCCTGGTTATTTTGTTTAATATATACTTTTATGTCTTTGAATGGGTCTGCAACTACTAGATTTGGATGTCTGATAGTAAAATCGATTTCATGTTTTGTGTTTCTTTTTGCAGCTAGTGTGGCACGTCTCACATTAGCTTCAATATTAAGTTTGGCATCAAGAATCATAAAGCGTCTGTAGAAGACAATATCACCACTTTCTTCATAAATCTTAAAGATATAATTTCCTGATAGTGTGGGTTTGATATTTATTGATGGGAACTCAAATTGATAATGAGTGTATTTTTGTATAGTATTGAAAGAGAATTCATAATCATTTATGTGCTCTTCAGTAAACCCATCTATATATTCATTTTTCATTAGATCGCTTGCAGTCCAATCTGAATTACAGTGAATAATAGTGTAGGAATAGTTTTTCCTGTCAGCATCAAGGTCATCGAAACTTATTAACAGTTGATCATCGCTATATAGATTTATAATAGGTAATGAGAGTTTTTCCTCTTTCTTATGGCAGAGCACAGTTTTTATATTAGGGTTAATAATTTGGTTTTTGTAAGTAATCTTTTGTTCATTTTTCGGATGGATTTCCTTATTAGAGATTGAATCTGTTGCAGTGTAATCATCTTCATAAGCTTCTTTTGTGCTGTGGCAAGAGCATATAATAAAGGCGCTAAAGAATACCAATGTTAATATGTTTTTAAATCCCATGTTTAATTATAATCTAAATCAGTCTAATTCTGATGCAAATTTATATTTTTGCATCGGAAAAATCTAATTTAAAATAGGATGTCTAAGGAAATCAGGTTAAGAAAAGGTTTAACTATCAATTTAGCTGGTGATGCTGATAAAGTTTATGCTTCAGTAAGGCCTAACAATAGCAGTCGAAGACATGTTGTAAGACCAACAGATTTTTATGGATTGACTCCAAAGTTAAATGTAAAAATTGGAGATAAAGTGAAGGCTGGCTCTTCGCTTTTTTATGATAAAATTAATGAGAAAGTAAGTTTCTGTAGTCCAGTGAGTGGTGAGGTTATAGATATTGTTAGAGGGGAAAAGAGGAGGATACTTGAAGTTGTGATAAATGCAGATCTGGAGATTACTTATGAAACTTTTCCTATATCGTTATCTAATGATTTAACAAGAGAACAAATAATTGAGGGCATGCTTAAAGGAGGTGTTTGGCCATTTATAAGGCAAAGACCTTATGACATTATTGCTAACCCAATGGATATCCCCAAAGCAATTTTTATTTCTGCATTTAATACCGCCCCATTATCGATAGATAATGATTTTGCACTTTATGGTATGGATGCGCTTTTTCAAAAAGGATTAGATTATATTGTAAAATTGACCAAGGGGAAGACACATTTAAATATTGATGGAAAT
Organism: Flavobacteriales bacterium; assembly: GCA_002730985.1. Lineage (GTDB taxonomy): Bacteria > Bacteroidota > Bacteroidia > Flavobacteriales > BACL11 > BACL11. Next base: position 10,122 of record PCBP01000052.1, read on the forward strand.
ACTAATAGCTCAAAATTATTTGCTGATGCAAAAGGTGTTGAAATAAATAACATCTCAGGTCCTCATCCTTCTGGAAATATAGGAGTCCAGATTCATCATATTGACCCTATAAATAAAGGCGAAATCATTTGGTATTTAGAACCTCAAGATGTGCTTGCAATTGCAAGACTATTTACTGAAGGCAAGTATGATGTTTCAAGAATTGTTTCTTTAGCTGGCTCGCAGGTTTCTAAACCAAGATATCATAGAACCATATCTGGCGCTCCTATTTCTAATTTGCTTGCTGATAATTTAAGAGAAGGAGATAACAGAATCATTTCTGGTGATATTTTAACAGGAACTAAGATTAGTATTGATGGTAATTTAGGTTTTTATGATACTAGCGTAACCGTTATTCAAGAAGGTAAAGAACAGGATTTTCTAGGATGGATATTACCTGGAATTGATAAGTTTTCTGCATCTAGGACATTTTTTTCTTGGTTAAATCCAAGTAAAAGGTATAAGGTTAATTCAAATATGAATGGAGAAGAAAGGGCTTATGTAGTTACAGGTGCATATGAGAAAGTGCTGCCTATGGATATTTATCCACTTCAACTTATTAAAGCTATAATGATTGAGGATATTGAACTAATGGAGAATTTAGGGCTTTATGAAGTGTCTCCAGAGGATTTCGCTCTTTGTGAATTTGTTTGTACTTCAAAGATCGATGTCCAATCTATTATTAGATATGGTTTAGATTTATTAAGGAAAGAAAATAGTTAGAATGAAATTATTTAAAAATATTCTCGATTCTGTAAAACCTCATTTCTTAAAAGGTGGTAGATTGGAGAAAATGTACCCTGCATATGATGCCTTTGAAACTTTTCTATTTGTTCCTGGGCATACTACCAGCTCAGGCTCTCATATAAGGGACGCTGTAGATCTTAAAAGAACTATGGCATTTGTTGTTATTTCATTAATTCCGTGTATTATTTTTGGAATGTGGAATATTGGAGACCAGTATTTTCAAGCTATATCTCAAGATACAGATTTCTTTACTAATCTTATTTTTGGTTTTTGGAAATTTCTACCTTTACTTATAGTTTCATATGGAGTTGGTCTCTCAGTAGAGTTTGCCTTTGCTATTTCTAGGGGGCATTCAGTAAATGAAGGCTATTTGGTTACGGGTATGTTAATTCCATTAATCATGCCAATAGATGTTCCTTTATGGATGTTAGCTGTATCAGTTATTTTTGCAGTTGTCATAGGGAAAGAAGTCTTTGGTGGAACGGGTATGAATATTTTAAACCCTGCATTAACGGCCCGTGCCTTCTTATTTTTTGCTTATCCTTCTCATATGTCTGGAGATAAAGTATGGGTTCATGGAGCTAATGTTGACGGCTATTCTGGAGAAACAATACTTGGTGCTCTGGCTGCTAATAAGACAGCTTGGAGTGATTTACAATGGAGTTTTAATGATGCATTGTTTGGTTTTATT
>PCBP01000053.1 GCA_002730985.1 Flavobacteriales bacterium
ATAAGCATATGCAGAACCACCTAAACTAGTATCACATATAACCACACTATTAGAACTCAAAACCTGTAATGGAAATTGAGGTGCATCAATATAGATAGTCTCTGTTAATCCACATGAATCTGAATCAGCTACGGTTATAATATATACTCCCTCTGATAAACCAGTAAACAAACTATCATAAGGAGGAGGGTTTAAATTCTCAAGACCATTGATATAAAAAGTATATGGCAATAAACCATTATCTAAGAAGACACCTATCTCACCATCTGAAAGACCATAACAACTTACGTGACTTACATTTGTTTGCATAACAAGAGGATTAGGAATAGGATTTAAATCCAATGTATCTATAAACAAACAACCTGCAGAATCAAGTATTGAAACAATATATTCACCTGTGACCATGTTAGAAAACTCAAAGAATGACGTATTCAGCTGATTTATATTTTGCAATGTGTCACCAATAATATTAGCTAAAGAAATATCCCAAGGATAATTAATATATTGTTGATCAGGTGTAATAGTAATCACTCCATCCTCATCAAGACAATTAGATTCTTGAATTTCCCCCTGATATGTAAGTAAGTTCTGAATCTGTCCCACTACGATAGTATCTTCAGTGGTGCTAATTCCTGAAGAAACATTAACAATATATGTTCCTGGAAATAGGTTAGAAAAAGTAAAACTAGTTCCAGAATAGTTCAATACAACACCTCCAATAAGAACACTTCCAGTCGTATCAGAAAAAGTAATATCCCATAAAGGTAATAGCGTATCTGGCGTGACAGTAATAGATCCATCATCTCCAAAACAAGAAGCAGAAACAGAAGATAATGCTAAATTAAAACAAGCTGGAACTGTAATCTGAACTGAGTCAACAAGACTACCAAAGGAGCAGCTACCTGACATACTAGCAAAATAAGTTGTTGTTGTTGAAACATTAACAGGTAATGATGGGCCTGTACCCAAAATATTCCCATTTGCATCAGTCCAAGTTGTTGGACCAGCTATAATAGGGACATAAACAATTGAATTAATAGTATAAGAAGTTGCTGGATTATTTGGAATAAATTCCCATCCTTCATTAACCGCAGTCCATTGTAATCCCATATTTCTTGGAGCTAATAATACAGGATCATCAACTATATCGAAATTTGTAGAAGTTGCATCAACTAAACCATGAATACCATCACCACTATTCCATGAAGCACAAAGTGGTTTGTTCTCTATAAACATCTCAATCTTATCACTTCCTTCATATAAAACTACCTGTGAAGTATGTAACAAATTTGTACAGCTATACATTGGGACACCACACCATGTTACAATAAATTTTCGATTTGGGGCAACACCCACAACTCCATACACTATGCTCCCACCAACTCCAGGATTAAGGTCATGCCAGGGGCCCATTATAGCATTCTCTGGTAAATTTCCAGGATTAGGAATTGGAGCATTTATTGACCATGGCGAATACTGATTTGCCTGAAAAAGATCAAAAGTAATATATCCATTTCCTGAAATAACCAATTGTGTATGTGCTGCTCCATAAAAATTAAAAGTAAATCCTATATCAACAATAGGACCATGACCATCATCAGCGGTAATGCCACTTGGATCTGAGCTAAGTGCATATAAAGTATCATTAAAACTACCACAAATGATTGTATCATTAGTAATTATTATCTGTGCATAAGAATTTGCAGAAACTAATAGTACTAAAGTTAGTAAAAAATTTTTCATATTGTACTTCTTTAAAAATTCAAATCTCATATGATATCCTAAAAAAATATTATCTAAGTAAGGTTATTGAACCTTTTTTATCATAGTAGTGTCCATCCTCTCCTTCAGCAACTAATGCGTAAAAATATACCCCCTCAGGAACACTCTGTCCTGAAATATCTAATCCTCTCCAACTTTTATCTGCGCCATTCCAAGTATAAACCATTTGCCCCCATCTATTATAAAACTCAACTGAGACAGTTTTCATGCCAAACTCTTCAAAAAAGAACTCATCATTAACCCCATCACTATTAGGAGTGAAAACATTATTGATTTCAGGAATTCCTTGCACATTAATATCAAATGAAATAGAATCAGCACATCCAGTAGTAGTATTAGTTAACACAACATTAACTTGATTAAGACCAATATTATTTGTTGTAAATTCATGATCCATTGATAATGTTCCTGAAGGGAAAAAGTCAATACCATCTTCCCAGGTCCAATCAAAATAATATGGATCACTTGATATAGTGTTATCTACAAAGTTAACAGAAAATGGAGCATGTGTAGGGCCTCCATAATTTGTTGTGGTTACATCAGCATTAAAAGGTAATGGCTGTGAAAATATCACTGTTGTTTCATTTTGAGAACATCCATTCATATCTGTAACAGTCACAGTATAAGAAAGTAATGCTGGCAAAGAAGTTGCTAATGCTTGTGATGATACATTCTGACCATTACTGTTTACCCAATTATACAAATATCCTTGGACTCCAGGGTAACCACCTGAAGGAGAAGATAATGCCCATCCATCAAATAAACCAAAACAGGAGACCTCTGTGCCAAGACCATCGGCATCAAAATCATACAGTGTATCAGTTATATTTGGTAGAATTAGATTTGGTTCATTTAAAACAATAGTTGTATCCTCCAAACATCCATTCGCATCAGTTACAGATAAAGTATAACTACCAGCAGGAAGTATAGCTCCTGTTTCTTGTAATGTAGAGACTGTCATTCCCATTGAATTTGTCCAATCAAAAGTGACAGCTCCTGTTCCACCAACGCTACCAACTACAATAGAACCATTAGACTCACCATTACATTTAATATGAAATGGATTCCCAAAATCATCTTCTCCCCAAAAAGAATTAGGTTCAACAGAAGCTATGATTGGTGAAGGCTCTATAATATTTACATTGAAATCAGCAGAACAACCTAATCCTGAAGAATCTGTTACAGTTACTGTATATATGCCTCCACTTAATCCTGTTGCAGATGATGTTGTCTGATTATTTGACCACAAATAAGTAAATGGAGCCTGACCAGAATTCGGATCAACGATGACTGTAACCTGTCCATCTGCACCTGCATGACATTCTACATTATTAAGATTAACAAAATTAGCAATAATCGGACTTGGTTCATTAACTAAAAATGATTCCACTAAAATACAGCCATCAGCATCAGTAATTGACACAGTATAAGTGCCTGCACTTAATTGCGATTGATTTTCTAAAGTATAATTACTAACTGGGATTGAAGTAAGTGTATCCCATAAGAATGAAAATATTGGAGCATCGCCTGTTGTGTTTAAATCAATTGAACCATTAGAGAAACCAAAACAGGTTGGATTAGTAACTAATGGGCTTGTACTTATCATATTACCTGGAGCTACCGTAAAACTATACGGAACATCACAAGCAGCATAATTAATACCAAAACTTGAAGAATCTTGATAATGAGTAAGCAACCAATAATCACCCGCAACGAAATTATTATATGCTCCCCCGGTACCTAAAATTAATCCAGAAGGAGCTCCAATATTGTCAGATTGCCACGAGTAATTAAATAATGGATCTACTCCACCAATTATTTGAGCTGTACCATCTGCAGAATTAAAACAAGAAGTTGAAGTTACATTATCAATACCTGGATTAACAACCTGTACATCAGATCCAATATTAGCAATAAATGACCCTCCCCATATAACATATCCCTGACAACCATTTACATCTGTTATATGCAAATCATATATACCGTTACAAAAATTTGTTGTTAGGGTATCATTTATCACAACATCTTGATTAGCAACTGCTATTGGAAATGCACCACTAAAAGAATTGTCATAAAAATATGGACTTGTACCTCCATCTATATTTAATACAACACTACCATCACATGATGATCCTGTCGTGCCTACACAACTCTCATCAACAGTGTAATCTATACTATATTCTAAAATATCTGGCTCTTGTATATCTACATCTAAAATCATTGTGCACCCTAGAGAGTCTTCTATAGTAACAGCATAATTACCATCATATAGACCATTTATAGATGCCGAATTAGTGGTTGTAAATGGAGGTGGCCCTGTCCAATAATAATTATACGGAGGATATTGTGAGCCTGAGATACTATTAATAGTAACTGAGCCATCATATAGGCCATAACAACTTATGTGATTTAAAGTAGAGCTTACTGAATCTGGATTAAACGTATTAGTTATCGAATCAAGATCAAAAGTAGCACTTGCAGTACATGCTCTATCATCAAATACTGTGACCGTATATATTCCCGCATGTAAACCAAATATGGAATCAGTAAGCTGTACAGTATTATCCCAAGAATAATTATATGGCTCAATACCACCATATGCTTGAGCAACTAGTACACCAGCATATGCACTGTAACAATATGAATAGATTACAGAGCTATCAGGAATCTCTACATGTAACTGAGTTGGCTCTGTTATTAAGACAGTATCTGTAGCGATACAACCATTAGTATCGGTAACTGTGACAGTATGGATGCCAGGAGTTAAGTTAGTTATAGTATCAGAATTTCCTGATATAGGATTCCAACTATAAGTGTAATCATTAGAACTAAGGACAGCACCCCCAGCTCCTATTGAATATGCCTGACCATCATTAAAACCAAAACATTGTACAGGCTGGATACTTATTGCTTGTGCATATAACTGAGGTGGCTCTGCTATAATAAAAGAAACTACTGTGTCACAGCCATAAGCATCTGAGATTAAAACTTGATAACCTCCTTGACATAAATTTGATAACACATCAATTCCAGGGCCAAGATAGTTTTGACCTGTACTCCAATTGAAAGTATACGGAGATACTCCTCCAGAATTCACACTTAATATAACTTCTCCATTACATTCTCCATAACACTGCACCTGTTGGATAGTATCTAGATCTACACTAAAAGGGCTATAAATATTCTCGATCTCTACTGAAGCATAGGCTTCACAACCATTTGCATCAGTTACAATGACATCATGAAATCCTGCCCATAAATTTATTTCCGTATTAGTTGTTGTCCCGGTTGATGGCCATAAATAAGTATATGGGAGCACCCCACCAATTGCAATAACTTCTGCGACTCCTGTAGAATCACCATGACAGATAAGATTCTGACTGACCGTTGTAATAGTTGTAATGGAATCTTGCGGGTCAGGGATAACAAGAGTGTCAACAAAAAATACACTTGGGTTTGGAGCTTCATACAAAGCAATATAATATGTCCCAGGGTCAACCAAAGTAAATACAGAATCAAGAGGAGCATTTACCCAATTACCACTACCAATTGGAGTCTCAGTAGCAAATACCGTATCATTACCTAGTACATAATGATAAGTATTGTTTGGATCAACAGGAACAATAGTTACAACACCGGTTGTTCCAAAACAAAAACTATCTACAACTATTTCACTTAAAATTGGTGAATTTTGCGAGTTACTTACAAAAGGAAAAAAAATAATGCCTGCTAATAGAATGACTTTTTTAATACTTTTTTGTATTGTCTTTATTTGATTTATATTCATTACTTAATAATTATTTTAGAGTTTAGTTTTGTTTGATTTATTTCAATTTCAATAAAATACACACCACTAGATTTATTCATTCTTTGAATAATATACTTATCAGTATCTGCAAGCTCATGTCTCTCAACTAACTTACCATAAGTATCAAATATCTTTATTCTCGCTTTATTAATTTTTTGCCCAAAATCAACAGTAGTTTCATCCTTAAATGGATTAGGATAAATATTCAAATTAATGGAACTAACCAAGTCTAATGTACCTGTTTCTAAATATGTAGTAGAATTTGATTGTGAAGTACAATTATTTGCATCTGTTACTACAACATAGTAAGTCCCATTTGATCCAACTATATAACTAGATGATGTTCCTAGAATAACACCAGTTTGTGTCTGTTCTATCCATGAATAAGAATAAGGAGGTGTACCTCCAGCCACTGAAGTATTTAATATATAAGTCTGACTTGGAGTAACTGCTGCTGTCAGTAATGCAGGGGCTGCTACATTATAACTCTCAATAACAGAACAATTGGCAGCATCTGTTATCGTCAGATCATAAGAACCTGCAGGGACATTAAGCGCATTGTTTAATAAAGAAGGGATTGGAGACCACGAATAAGAATAAGGTGAAACGCCCCCAAATGTTGTCGTAATAATAGAGCCATCATTATAACCATTGCAACTTGCATCAGTAACTATTGCATTAGAATAAATTAACGAATTCTGTGACACTGTTACCGTATCTACTGTTGTGCAACCATTAATAGTCTCATAAGCTGCATGTAATATATAATCCCCTGCTAATAAACTATCAATTGTAGTAGCTTCACTAATAGTATCTCCATTTAAATCTAACCAAATATATGAATAGAATAAAGCTGTTTGAGGGGCTAATATAGCTACTTCTCCCGTAGAAAATCCATAACAATCTACATCTTGTATAACAGCTACAGAAACATCTGTAGTTATAGTAGTGTCTAAAACAGCTTGATCAGAACCACCTAACATTAATACTGCATCACAAGCATTAAAATCCTGAACCAGTACAGTATAATCTCCTGTACAAACTCCAGTAACTAAAGTGCCTGTAGCAACATTATTTGTAGTAGAAGAACCACTTTGATTATTTAGCAATTGTGCTGTATAAGGAGTAATACCTCCCTGAATATTCAACGTTAATTCACCATCACAAGCTCCTAAACAAGTTGTGTTATCAGCAGATATAACATCATACAATAATGGAGCTGGAGATGTAAGCTGTTGATTTCTAATTATATTACAGCCATTAGCATCTGTGACTGTAACCGAATAACCACCTGCAGATAAATTAAAAATACTATCATTAGCGCTTATAACTGAAGATCCAAACCACTGATAAGTATAAGGAGGAGTTCCAGAATTAATTATATCAATTTCAACGGTTAAAGCTCCATCAGTACTTCCATAACAACTAACACTATTAACTGAAGGACCAAAAGAATTAATAGTAGCTGAAAGAGGGGCAGAATATGACGTTAAATCAACACTA
>PCBP01000054.1 GCA_002730985.1 Flavobacteriales bacterium
CGCTTCGAGGACGAATCAATATTCGAACAGGAATATTTAATATTTTCAAGGTTTTCTTTATTTCTTCTTTGCTTGGAGTCAATCCTCCAAGTTCTAAATTGCGACAAAGCTCGATTCTATTTGCCCCACCATTCTGTCCATTTATTGCTGATTGAAATGAGTTTGCGCAACATTCAATTGAAAAAAAATTCATGGGTTAAATGTATGTAAAATAAAAAAAAGGAAATGGAGAGGTTTTTCTGTTATATTTCAAATGTTTCCATAAACTTAGTTGTATAGCTCCCTTTTCGGAATTTTTCATCTTTCATCAGTTTTTGATGAAATGGAATAGTGGTTTTAATTCCTTCAATAATGAACTCCTCTAACGCTCTTTCCATTTTTGCAATTGCCTCTTCTCTTGTCTGTGCAACCGTAATCAGCTTTGCAATCATAGAATCATAAAATGGAGGAATCATATAATTTGCATATGCATGAGTGTCTACTCTAATCCCATGACCTCCTGGAGCATGAAAATTAGTAATCATACCTGGGGATGGCCTGAAATCATTTTCAGGATCTTCTGCATTTATTCTGCATTCGATGGCATGTAATTGAGGAGAGTAATTTTTCCCAGATATTTTAGTTCCTGCAGCAACTTTAATTTGCTCTCGGATTAGATCATAATCAACAACTTCTTCTGTAATTGGATGCTCAACTTGAATACGGGTATTCATTTCCATAAAGTAGAAATTTCTGTGTTTGTCAACTAAAAACTCTACAGTTCCAACTCCTTCATATTTAACTGATTCAGCAGCTTTAATAGCAGCCATACCCATGTCCTCTCTTAATTTTTTAGTCATAAACGGAGATGGGGTTTCTTCTACTAATTTTTGATGTCTTCTTTGTATAGAACAATCTCTTTCTGATAAGTGAGCTGCTTTACCTGTCTTATCTCCAATAATTTGGATTTCAATATGTCTTGGATTTTCAATAAATTTCTCCATGTACATTCCATCATTTCCAAATGCTGCTTTTGACTCCTGTCTTGCACTATTCCAAGCGTCTTCTAAATCTTCTTCCTCCCAAACTAATCTCATCCCTTTTCCGCCACCACCAGCTGTTGCTTTAAGCATTATTGGATATCCAACTACATCAGAGGCTAATTTTTTGCATTCTCGAAAATCTTTTATTAAACCATCTGATCCAGGAATTGTTGGCACTCCTGCTTTTTTCATTGTTTCTTTTGCAGCTGCTTTATCGCCCATTCCATCAATCATTTCTGCAGATGCACCAATAAATTTGATGTTATTTTCATCACAAATTTTTGAAAAGGTTGAATTCTCAGCTAAGAAACCATATCCTGGATGAATTGCATCAGCATTTGTAATCTCAGCTGCTGCAATAATATTTGCTATTTTTAAGTAGGAATCTGAACTTGCAGCAGGCCCAATACAAACTGCTTCATCAGCAAATCTAACATGTAAACTTTCAGCATCAGCTTTTGAATACACAGCTACTGTTTGTATTCCCATTTCTTTGCAAGTACGGATAATTCTTAATGCAATTTCACCTCTGTTGGCGATTAGAATTTTTTTAAACATAAGTATTAATCTAAATATATTAAGAAGGGTCTACCAGAAAAAGAGGTTGATCAAATTCAATAGGAGTAGTATCATCCACAAGCACTTTTATTATTTTCCCTGATATTTCAGATTCAATTTCATTAAAAAGTTTCATAGCTTCAATAATGCAGATCGTGTCACCTTCTTTAATGGAATCGCCCACGCTCACAAACGGAGGGGTTTCAGGAGATGATGAGCGATAAAAAGTCCCAATCATAGATGCCTTTATAGTGATGTAATTTGTTTCATCAGTAGAGTCTTCTTGTTTTGCATTAGACAACAATTCGGTTGTTGACTTCTCAGTAATCGGTATTGATACTGCCTCTGGCGTAGTTGTTTGTTGAGTTACTATTTGTTGAGGAATTTGCTGAACAATCGTTTTAACTTCATCTTCTGCGCCTCTTCTTTTTTTAGCTGGTGATTTTATAGAAATTTTTATATTATCTATTTCCAAATCTACCTCTGTGGCTCCTGACTTTGCAACAAATTTTATTAATTCTTGAATATCTTTTAAATTCATTCCATTTAGTTTAATAATTATTTAACAAGTACAAAAGTAACTATTTATTTGAATCATAAGCCCACTTCAGATAGATTGACCCCCAAGTAAACCCCCCTCCAAACGCTGCTAAAATTAAATTGTCACCTTTTTTTAGTTGATTTTCCCATTCCCATAAGCATAAAGGAATAGTCCCATTTGTAGTATTTCCATACTTTTCAATATTTATCATCACTTTTTCTTTTCCTACTCCCATTCTTTTTGCTGTTGCATCAATAATTCTTTGATTTGCTTGATGAGGAACAAGCCATGCAACATCTTCAGGAGACAAACTATTTCTTTTCATGATTTCCTCAGAGACATCTGCCATTGATGTTACTGCTGACTTGAAAACTGTTTGCCCGTCTTGCCAAACATGATGTTCTCGTGCATCTACTGTTGCATAACTTGCAGGTTTAGCAGAGCCTCCTGCTTTCATATGTAAGAATTCACTACCAGACCCATCACTTTTTAGGATAGCATCTTGCAACCCTAAACCTTCTTTGGATTGTTCTAACATTACAGCCCCTGCACCATCTCCAAAAATAATGCAAGTTGCTCTATCTTGATAATCAACAATAGAAGACATTTTATCTGCTCCAACTACAATTACCTTTTTATAAGTGCCTGTCTCTATAAATTTTGATGCGGTTGAAATTGCGTATAAAAACCCTGAACAAGCCGCCATTAAATCGTAAGCAAAGGCATTAGTTGCCCCTACTTTGTCAGCTATTATACAAGCTGTTGAAGGAAAAATCATATCAGGAGTTGCAGTTGCACAAATAATCAAATCTACTTCTTGAGCATCAATATTTATTTTCTTTAAAAGACCCCGTACTGCTTCAATTCCTAGAACAGAAGTCCCTTTCCCTTCCCCTTTTAGAATTCTCCTTTCCTTTATGCCAGTCCTACTACGAATCCACTCATCATTGGTTTCCACCATTGTTTCTAATTCTTTGTTATTCAGTATATAATTTGGAACATACCCCTGTACGCCTGTTATTTCAGCTGTTATTTTTTTCATTAGTTAAAGTGGTTTTTTATTTTATTTGCTAAATCTGCCTCTATCACATCTTTAGTAAGTATAATCATATTTTTAATAGCCATCTCATTAGAAATGCCATGACCAATAATTACAGTTTTATTTAAACCTAAGATAGGAGTTCCGCCGTAATTCTCATAATTAAATCGTTTGAAGTAATCATCAAGAATTCCTCTTTTTTTCATAATAGCATAAATTCCTTCGGCTTCTTTTAAGACGATATTTCCTGTAAACCCATCACAAACAATAACATCGCTCTCCGAGTTAAAAATATCTCTTCCTTCACAATTGCCAATAAATGTGTAGTCAGGATTATCCTTCATTAATGTGTATGTTGCCTGAGTAAGTAAATTCCCTTTTGTTTGCTCTTCCCCAAGGTTGAGTAGACTTACTTTTGGGGTTTTAATCTCACAAACATGTTGAGAGAATAAAGATCCCAAAACACCAAATTGGTATAAAACATCTGGTTTGCAGTCAGCATTTGCCCCTACATCAAGCAAGACTGTAACTCCACCATTTTCTCTAGGAACTAGTGCAACAAGAGGAGGCCTTAAGATTCCAGGTATAGTTTTTACAGCATAAAAACCTCCTACGAACATGGCTCCTGTATTTCCCGCAGAAGCCAATCCATCAATTTTTCCTTTTGCTAAATATTCAAATCCTTTTGCAATGCTTGAATTTGGTTTTGCTCTGAATGCTTTTGTAGCATGCTCATCCATGCTAATAACATCAGAACAATCAATAATTTCAAGTTTTTTTGGCTTAAAATTATGATTTTTCAGTTCATAAAGGATTTCATTTTCCTTTCCGAATAAGAATATAGTTGTGTTTTTTGGAAGTTCTTTAAGAGCAAGAATTGTTCCCTGAAGAGTTTTTTTGGGAGCATAGTCACCTCCCATTATATCTATACCAATTCTCATAAATAAGTTGTAGTTTTAGATATGGTAAAACTACAAAAATCTATTTAGGAGCTTCTGAAGAAACTAATTTTCCTCTGTAGTAGAGCTTTCCTTCATGCTCATGTGCATGATGGTATAAATGAGCTTCTCCAGTTTCTTGACAAATTTTAATTGTTTGCGTACTGGCTTTATAATGGGTTCTTCTTTTATCTCTTCTTGTTTTGGAAATCTTTCTTTTAGGATGTGCCATCTTTTTCTTTTACTATTTTAGTTCAATTTTTTTTAATGCATCCCACCTATCGTCTGATGCTTTTTCTTGTATTTGAGTGTATTTATTTACTAAATCTATCATTTCTTTATTGCAGGTACTATTTCCTTGTCTGTCCAAAGCGTGTTGCTGTTTCTTAGGAGCATTTAAAACTATTAATTCAAAAATTAAGTGCTTTAAATCTATTTGATTTTCACTTCTTTTAATGTAAAATATTTCATCAGTTGAGATTAACTCTTCATTAGTTGTTTTAATGATGATATTTGTCTCTCCTGAGATTTCTACAGACAATTCATCAGTACAAATATCACAAGCTAATTGATTTATCTGCCCCTTAATCATTAAATTCAGTTTAATGTTCTCTCCATCTTTATCTAGTTTTGCTCTAGCAGAAATATCTACATGCTTAATATCTGAAAAAGCAAACGCTTCAAAGAACGCATCCTTAATCTCAAAAGAAAAGGATTTTCCCCCAGTATCACTAGTTATTGAACCTAATTTTACTGTAAAATCATTCATTCCTCTCAATTTTAAAGGGCTGCAAACATACAAATTTATTACTATTTAACGCAATAAGCTGTTGTTTAGGACTTAAAAGCTAAGGGATCTTCATTTAATAGCTTAAATTCGGTTCTTTTTTTATGAATTTCACAAGCCATAAATACAGCTTCTCTAAATGACTGCTCATTTGCAAGGCCCTTTCCCGCAATTTCATATGCGGTACCATGTACGGGTGATGTTCTGATTATGTTTAATCCAGCTGTAAAGTTTACTCCGTCATAAAAAGATAATGTTTTAAAAGCTGTTAATCCTTGATCGTGATACATTGAAAGTATTCCATCAAAATTTCCCAAATTTTTGCTAGTAAAGAAACTGTCTGCAGGGTAAGGTCCAAAAGACATGATGCCTTCTTTTTTTAGTTCTTTAATTGCAGGAATAATGCATTTGTTTTCCTCTTCACCAAGCAATCCATTTTCTCCGGCATGAGGATTAAGCCCTAGAATAGCGATTTTTGGCATTCTAACACCAAAATCTTCAATTAAGGAAGTGTTTAATTTTTTAGTTTTTAAAATTATATTTTTAGTAGTAATGGCTTTTTTTACTTCTGTTAAGGGAATGTGTCCTGTTACAAATGCAATTTTCATTTTCTCACTTGCCATTATCATTAAAGATTCTCCCTCAAAATTACCTTGTAAAAATTCAGTATGACCAATAAAATTAGTTATCTTATCTTGAATTGATGCTTTGTTAATTGGCGCAGTAACAAGCACATCAATTTCTTTGTTTTTTAATGCATCTGAAGATTTCTTTAAGGAATTGAACGAAAGCTCTCCTGATTTAGTAGTTGCTTTACCAAAGTTAATTTCTATATCTTCATTCAAGATATTTAGTAAATTCACTCTTTTAGGATTAGCATCTTTTATGTTATTAATGAGATTAAAATTAAAGTCCTGCATTAGAATTGCTTTTCTGTGGATAGAAGCAACTTTTGATGACCCAAATACAATTGGAGTGCAAAAATCCATCATTCTAATATCTTTAAAAGTCTTTATGATTATTTCTAATCCAATCCCATTTAAATCTCCAATTGAAATACCTACCTTTATTTTTGACATTATGCTCTGTTCTTAATGAATTGATACAGTAGTCTCACTCCCATACCTGTAGCCCCTTTGCCTCTGTAACCATATTTTGTTTTTGTATATGATGGTCCTGCAATATCTAAGTGAATCCAAGGATAATCAGCAAAATGAGCTAGAAATTTTCCTGCTGTAATTGCTCCAGCATGGGCCCCTCCTAAGTTTTTAATATCAGCAATATCTGATTTAATCAATTCATCATAATCTGACCAAAATGGCATTTCAGCTAATCGCTCATGAGTATAGTCTCCGGCTTTTTTTAGTTCTGCATGTTCTTTTTCTGCTCCTTCATGCATACTTACAATCCCGTAATGTCCAATAGCAGCTACTGCCGCTCCTGTTAGCGTAGCTAGGTCAATTACTAATTCTGGCTTGTATTGTTTTGCAAAACTAAGAGCATCGGCAAGAATTAACCTCCCTTCGGCGTCAGTATTAAGTACTTCAACGGTTGTCCCATCATACATATTAATTACATCTCCTGGCGCATACGCATTTCCCGAAGGTCTGTTGTCGGTTGCCGGCGTTAACGCAATTACATTTATTGGTAATTTATTGCTAGCAATTGCTTGCATAGCTCCAATTACAGTGCCAGCACCCCCCATATCTGTTTTCATTAAATCCATAGAATTTGCAGTTGGTTTTAAACTTAATCCTCCAGTATCAAAGACGATTCCCTTTCCTATTAAAACAATTGGCTGGTTATTTTTAGCATTATTTGGTTTCCATTCCATGATTGTAAACGTAGGCTCATCAATAGAACCTTTATTTACTGCTAGCAGACCCCCCATTTTTAAGGATTCAATCTTTTTTTTGTTTAATACTGTAATTTTAATTCCATTTTCTGCACCTGATTTTATGGCTGCACTTGCTAGATCTTTTGCTGTAAGATGAGAAAAAGGCTCATTAATTAAGTTTCTAGTAAGATATACGGCATTAATAATATTTTGTAACTCAGTAATATTTTTTTGGTTAGATTTTTTACATAAATAAATTGTTTCTAATTTATTTGGTGTTTTTTCTGTTTTATGTTTTGTAAACGTATAATTTGACAGGGCTATTCCTTCTGTAATTTGCATAGCTTCAGATTGATTTCCTTTAACATCAATAATTAAAACAGTTTTCTCATTTTTCAATTTTTGAGCCAGTTTATCTCCAAGCATTCTGCAAGCTTCAGCATGTTTGTTTGCATTTTCTTCTTTTTTAGGAAGGATTACAAAAATGTGTCGTTGATATTGATTTATTGCAATAATTTCTTTGTTTTCTTTTTTAATATAATCTAACTCTTTTTTAGATAGTTTAAATTCAGAAAGCTTGCTTTTTGAATTACATAAAAGGATTAAATTATCTGTATTAGAAATTGTTGTTTTCTTTTTGATTAGCATCTTCATAAAATGTGTAATTTTGGAGATACAAAACTAAGTAAATTTATGCATAGTAAGCAATTGCTTGAAAGAGCATTGAAAAAAGAATTTTTATCAGCAGAGGAAGGCCAATTCTTATTTAAAAACACTCCAACTGCTGAGCTGATGTTTGTTGCAAATGAATTAAGAAAAATGAAAATTCCAGGCAATGTGGTTACTTGGCAGATTGATCGTAATGTCAATACGACTAATGCCTGTACAGCTAATTGTAAATTCTGTAATTTTTTTCGACACCCTAAGCATGAGGACGTGTATATTACAGATATTGAAACCTATAAATCAAAAATTAACGAAACTATAAATTATGGTGGTGATCAGTTGTTATTACAAGGGGGTCATCACCCTTCTTTGGGGCTAGATTATTACGTTAAGTTGTTTCGAGAGTTAAAGGAACTTTATCCGCAGATAAAATTACATGCTCTTGGACCCCCTGAAGTTGCTCATATTTGTAAAATTGGAGGACATACTCACTTGGAAGCTCTTACTGCACTTAGAAATGCCGGAATGGACAGTATGCCAGGTGCTGGAGCAGAGATTTTAAGTGATCGAGTAAGAAGATTAATTTCTAAAGGCAAATGTTCAGGGCAGGAGTGGTTGGATATCATGAAAGTTGCACATCAGATTGGTTTAACTACATCAGCCACTATGATGTTTGGTCATATTGAAACTATTGAGGAGCGTTTTGATCATTTAGTTAGAATAAGAGAAGTGCAATCTCAAAAACCTAATAAAGAAAATGGTTTCTTAGCATTTATTGCGTGGCCATTTATGGATGACGGGACACTTTTGCAAAGAGTAAAAGGCATTAATAATAACGTAAGTCCTGATGAGTATTTAAAAATGATTGCCATCTCTAGAATTATGCTTCCTAATATTAAAAATATACAAACTTCTTGGCTTACAGTTGGAGCAAATACAGCACAACTCACATTACATGGAGGGGCAAATGATATGGGATCTATTATGATTGAAGAAAATGTAGTTTCGGCTGCAGGAGCCCCTCATCGATTTACCGCAGATAGTATACAAAGGTGTATTGCAGAAGCCGGTTTTACTCCTAAATTAAGGGATCAGTTGTATGAGGAAAGAAAAATGCCAGAAATGGTTGAACAAGTAATAAATTATTGATAGATGTTTACAGGAATAATAGAGGAAATAGCAGAAATAGTCTCTTTTAAGGAAGAAGGGGGTAATTTGCATTTTGCATTAAAGTCTAGAATAACTAATGAACTTAAGATTGATCAATCGATAGCGCATAATGGAGTATGTTTAACAGTAGTTGATATTGATGAAGAAGTATATACGGTTACTGCAATAAATGAGACTTTGCAAAAAAGCAATCTTGGCAGTTTGAAAATAGGCAGTAAAGTGAATTTAGAAAGAAGTGTTCAAGTGGGAGCCAGACTTGATGGCCATATGGTTCAGGGACATGTAGATCAAACTGCAATATGCATTAAAGCAAAAGAAGATCAAGGCTCCTATATTTATACGTTTCAGTATAAAGATTCAGACAATATAACAGTAGAGAAAGGATCTATTTGTGTAAATGGCGTCAGTCTTACTGTTATAGATTCTAAAGACAATGTCTTTTCCGTTGCTATCATACCGTATACTTTTGAGCACACAAATTTACATACAGTTAAAGTAGGCACGATAGTAAATTTAGAATTTGATATTTTAGGCAAGTATATTTCAAAAATGAGAATTAAAAATTTATAAAGCATGAAACCAACATTATTAATTTTAGCAGCAGGAATGGGTAGTCGTTATGGGGGCTTAAAGCAAATAGATGGTATTGGGCCAAATCAAGAACCAATAATTGAGTATTCAATATATGATGCTGTAAATTCAGGATTTGGGAAAATTGTATTTGTTATTAGAAAAGAATTTGAAGAAGCATTTCGTGATCGTTTTGATCAGTTTACTAATCGCATTCAAATAGAATATGCATATCAAGAGGTAAATATAAAAGTACAGGGGATTACTATTGTAGAAAGAAAAAAGCCTTGGGGAACTTCGCATGCAGTACTGGTTGCTAAGGATCTAATTAATGAGCCATTTGCCGTAATTAATGCTGATGATTATTATGGCTCAGGTTCTTTTAAGCTTATTGCTGATTTTCTAACTAATGAGTGTTCCTCATCGTTAATGTCTATGATAGGATATACTTTGCATAATACTTTGTCTGATCATGGCACAGTAAATAGAGGCGTGTGTGAGGTGGATGCAGTAAATAATCTTATTGAGGTTGTAGAGCGTACAAAAATTGCAGATCAGAACGGAATAGTACAGTATAATATTGGCTCTGATCAACCATTAGGTATTTTGGATGGAAACGCAAGTGTTTCTATGAATTATTGGGGTTTTCATCCATCTATATTTTTAGAAATAGAGAAAGGGCTACATAATTTTATTAGTAAAAATCATGATAATCCAACTGCGGAGTATTATATACCTAATATTGTCACTGATATGATTGTAAGTGGACAAATGACTGTGCGTGTAATCCCAACAAATGATAATTGGTTTGGAGTAACTTATAGGCAAGATAAACCTATGGCAATAGATGCAATAAGCAAGTGTATTGCCGATGGAGTTTATCCAAAAAAACTTTGGAGTCAAGATGAGAAATAAGATACTTTTATTAGGTTCAGGAGAGTTAGGAAAAGAATTAGTAATTGCCATGCAAAGGCTCGGGCAATATGTTATTGCAGTGGATAATTATGAAAATGCCCCTGCAATGCAAGTAGCACATGAATTTGAAGTAATAAACATGCTAGATGGTGATGCATTAGATAAAATAGTTGAAAAACACAACCCCGATTTTATAGTTCCTGAAGTAGAGAGTATCCGGACAGAACGTTTTTTTGATTATGAAAAGAGGGGATATAAGGTAATTCCTTCTGCAAAAGCAGCTAACTTTACTATGAATCGCAAGGCTATTCGTGATTTAGCATCTGTAGATTTAGGGGTAAAAACAGCAAAGTATAAATATGCTACATCATATGAGGAGTTAAAAGAAGGAGTGGCATCTACAGGTATGCCTTGTGTTGTAAAGCCTTTAATGTCTAGCTCGGGAAAAGGTCAGTCAGTAATAAAAACCGAAGCTGATATTGAAACAGCATGGAGTTATGCTTTAGAAGGCTCAAGAGGAGATTTAATGGAGGTAATAGTTGAAGCGTTTATTGATTTTGATTATGAAATAACATTGCTTACACTTACTCAAAATAACGGTAATACACTTTTTTGTCCTCCAATAGGTCATAGGCAAGAGAGAGGTGATTACCAAGAAAGTTGGCAGCCTATGCAGATGTTAGACATTCATTTAACAGAAGCACAAGAGATGGCTGAAAAAGTTACTAGAGCACTCGGAGGAAGTGGGATTTGGGGGGTAGAATTTTTTATCAGCAAGAATGGAGTTTATTTTTCTGAGTTATCGCCACGGCCACATGACACAGGCATGGTGACACTTGCAGGAACACAAAATTTCACAGAATTTGAATTACATGCTCGTGCTATTTTAGGTATTCCTGTTTTTGACATATCTTTTATAAGAAATGGAGCATCTGCTGTGGTATTAGCTGATAATAATAGAACTAATTTTCCTAACTATACAGGATTAGAAGAGGCAGCAAGCTTTAAAAACACTGACTTCAGGATATTTGGCAAGCCAAGCACAAGAAAATTTAGAAGAATGGCAGTTGCTTTAGCATATGGGGATGAAAGTGTTGAGGACTTAGTATTAAGGGCAAAAAAGATTGCGGATAAAATTAAGATAGTTTAGATTTTTTGTTATTCATTTTTTCTAAATAGCTTTAATTTTTTTGTGTTTATTTTTTTTCCACCCAATCTCCATGTGATTTAATAAGATTGATTAGTGCTTTTACAGCTTCTTTTTCTGGGATATTTTTTTCTACAACTTCTTGCTCTTTGTAGAGAGTTATTTTCCCTGGTCCTGTACCTACATAACCATAGTCAGCATCTGCCATTTCCCCAGGGCCATTCACTATACAACCCATAATACCTATTTTCACTCCTTTTAGGTGATCAGTTTCTTTTCGGATTTTTGCAGTGGTTTCTTCTAAATCAAAAAGGGTTCTTCCACAAGATGGACATGAGATGTATTCTGTTTTAGAAATTCTTGTTCTAGCAGCCTGAAGTATCCCAAAAGATAAATTATTAATCATTTGGTCTGAACCACAATTTTTTGCATAAATAAAGATGCCATCACCTAAACCATCTAATAGTAAGGCTCCGATATCTGATGCTGCAGAAAGTTGGAATTGTTCCTGTGATAAATCTGTATATCCTCTTCCAATAATCACAGGGGTCTTAATTTGATTATTAATCAGTTCTACAAACAATCTCCTCTGTTCTGCAATCCCATTTTTATTATGGGTATCTATTAATAGTACGGCTGTTTTATCTTCTTTCAGTTTATTCTTAACCTCTTTAGATAAATCTGAAAAGCAAGCATGAACTATATTTATTTTATTAGATTGGATCTCCTCGGTTAAATATTCTTTTATGTTTAAGCAAGGATATCCTTTTTTATGTTTTTTCCATGTTTTATAATTATAAATAACTCCTAAAGTTCCCGGGACTTTAAAGTCAAGATCATGATCTCCAATAAATACATAATCTGCTGCCATATCAGAGATGTGCCACTTGTCTAAGGAAATAGAATAATTATATCCTAATGCAAAAAAGGATGCAGGAGTTATTTTCTTTTTTAAAGAAAAATCGGCTCCTACTACTGGAACATTTTTACTTCCAATATTTAAAACGGTATTTGTATCTCTCTTCTTATATTCAAAAGAAGATAATGGGTTCTGCTGTATTGTATCTATCTGATCATGATCTTTTATCTGATTAAAATGATTCAATAGCATCTGAGCTACTGGCATTTCAAATTCAGGAGCTTCAGTTAATGAGACTCTTATTGTATCTCCAATTCCATCTGCCAAAAGAGTTCCAATTCCTACTGCTGACTTAATCCTTCCATCTTCCCCTTCTCCTGCTTCTGTTACTCCTAGATGAAGCGGATAATTCATACTTTCTTTTATCATTTGAGCAACTAATAGCCTATATGCCTGAACCATTACCCTTGTGTTAGAAGCCTTCATAGAAAGGATAACATCATGATAATCCTCATCCCGACAAATACGTAAAAATTCCATTGCAGATTCTACCATTCCTTTTGGAGTGTCTCCATACCTGCTTAAAATTCTATCAGATAAGGATCCGTGATTTGTGCCAATCCGCATAGCTGTTCCATGTTTTTTACAAATCTTTACAAGCGGGGTAAACTTTTTTCTTATTCTGTTAATCTCAGCATTGTAAGTTGCATCCGTATAATCAATGTTTTCAAATTTTTTCTTATCAGCATAGTTGCCTGGGTTTATTCTCACTTTAGCAATTATCTCAGCTGCAATTTCAGCAGCATTTGGAGTGTAATGTATATCTGCAATTAATGGATTATGATAGCCTTTTTTTACAAGCCCTTCTTTTATGTTTTTTAGATTCTCAGCATCCTTTTTACTAGGCGCTGTGATTCGTACAAGTTCACATCCGTATTCTATCATTCTTATAGCCTCTGCTATAGTCGCTTCGGTATCCATTGTATTTGTAGTAGTCATGGATTGAATGCGAATAGGATTTTCTCCTCCAAGAGCAACATTCCCTACATTTACTTCTCGTGTTTTAAAGCGAGAATAATTGGTTAATGAGTTGCAATATTTCATCTATTGTTTTACTACTTTATTTTTAGTTTTAGTATCATCAAGAGATATGAAATAAATTCCTTTAGATAAATTTCTAACATCAATTTTATGAGTAGAAATGTTTCTGTTAATATTTGTAATATTTACAACCCTACCAATATTATCGCTTAAAATAATTTTGGAGGAATTATTTAAGTTGCCAATTACAAAAATCTCATCATTTGTGGGATTTGGAAAGATGACGATATTCATATCAGTAATTTCAGAGCTTGATGAAGCATCTTCTACTCTAAATTCATGATGAATAGATCTCCCAAAATCACCATCAAAAGATTTTAACCAACTAGCTCCTATTTCTCGAAAGCGTGCCATTCCACCACCATCATTGTTGGCCCAAAAATCAATTCCATCATCATCCGTATCGGTGACTTTAAAGACATAACAACCACTATTAAATGTTAGTGTATCTCTATACTGTGTGTTGGCAATTAAATCACCACTAGCATATATTGAGTTCCCATTATTATCAAAGAACTCCCAAGAAGATTCAGAAATCTGATTCAACGTATTTATTATTCCGTTATTTGTCTGAAACCATAATGCAAAGGTATTTGGATAGATAGGTGCAGATTCAAAAGTAGAATTCATAATATTATTATAATAATACTGGTCGGACGTGTTATTGGGCAAGGAAATTTCAACATAAAACACATTATTATTTGCTGCTATATTATGCCATAATGTATTAGGATCGGGCAGTTCAATAGTTTCTTTTTCTAGAAAATTTAGATTTCCACTCCACTGGTATACTTCATGTGATGCAGCACCATTAATCCAATATTCTATTTGCAATGAGGTCAATGGAGTATCTCCAGTGTTTTGTATTGTAATTTTAGGCTTTGAACATAGAGGATTAGTTCGCACATGTAATATTTGATTAGTAGGAGAAAGAATATCAATAATTGCAGCATCTAAAGAGTGGTTTGGTGTTCCGTAACTAACTAGCTGACTACTTACCCAATAATTTGATGTCCCTGATGCATTTGTTACGCCATAATCAATATTATGCATCTGTCCTGGGGTTACTAAATCAGTAATATCGTCTTCTCTTAAGTCAGAAGCTTGACCTGGGCACCAGCCCGCTCGATCATAAATCCAAGTGCCCCCTTGCGGATAAATAGGATTCTCTGCACATTCTGTCCAAACCGGCCAAATATACTCTTGTGTCCCCCCATCGATATTTAGATAATGATTTTGTGGAATAAATTCTCCCTCTTGACCGTGACCTGTAATTGTAGTTCTTAATTTATATGCTGATGCATTTGGATGCATTAAAACATCTCTTGGTTCAAAGGCGTTATTAGCAATAATTGTTCCATACCCTTTTGATTGTGGCCTCCAAACTTGCTGCATTTCTAATACATCTCTAGGGGGAGTCCCTACAACAAATAGAAACTTGAGATCTATATCTTCTTGCCATTGCCCTCCGCCACTCATTGTAATTTGTTTATTCCCTTTTAATATAGGGGCGAAATCAGTTACATCAAAATACCAAGTTTTTCCATCTGCCCCAAAATCTACTCCCATGCCGTAAGGGGTAACAAAAGACATGATTTGAAAAGCCATTGGGTAACGTTTATAATAGGTCAAATTATTGATAGAGATTGATCCATCAATGTTTGTGGTATCTACATTTAAGATATTTCCATTTTCATCAAATAAATAAGATAATGAATGCCAGTAAGTATTAGTAGCAACAATAGCAATGCTGTCATGTACTAAAGTTCCATAATTAGGGATTATTGTATATTCTGTAATAGTATTTCCACTAGCTATTAATGAATCTAAAACAGTATCATTAGACAACGTTATCGAGTATTGACCTTGGTAGAAATTTATATTTGGCCGATAATTTACTTCTGTAAAAAACTGATTTATTTCATTTCCTCTAGTATATTCCCAGTTAACATTTCCATTAAAAGTTGCAACTTGTTGATTGTTTGTATTATTTAAAGAGACTACTCCTTGACCTTCATTGAAAGGATAATGAGCAACTAAATTCGAATAGTAAGGATGAGAATAGTCAATTCTTTTGTTCATCCAGTTATTTATAGTAGTTGCAGAAAGCTCTTTGTCAAAGATTCTTAACTCTTTAATGTATCCATTCCAAAAATATCCATTACCATTAGCATGGCTTGCTAATTTTAATGTTTGTATATCTATTGTTCGTGTATGTCCAGTCCCACTATGCCATAGCACTCCATTTCTATAAATTTTTAGATCTCCAGTATTTGCATTTTTTGTAAATGACCAGTGACTCCATTCGTCTGTATACTCATTCAATAAAGCTGCTTTATCAATTCTATCATAAGCAGAAGTTCCACTATTTCCACAATCCCAATATATTCTGCCATTACTCCAAGGGAAGTGAATGTTTAATGTTCTATAATTGTTTGTATCATAGCCTTCAATTATTGTAGTATTCTGAGGTAATACATTCGCATTCCCATTTATCCAGAATGAAACAGTGACTTCATTAGAAATGCTTCCCATGTTAGAAGTTGGCAGATCAATACTTTCTGCAGAGTTTACAGTTATATGATTTGCATCATTTGAAAACAAACCTAAAATATCAATTGTTTGCTCCCCTTCAATTAAACTTTCTAGTCCATTCGTAGAGTTTGTTATTGAGAATTCAACTATTATATTAGAAACTGAATCCCAAATGAATTCATGTGTAAATTGGAACTTGTTTACTCCATTATTAAGAAGTGTATTTGCATTATAAACTTCTGTAAATCCATTTGTATGAGGAGTTATATTACTTAGCACGCTGTCAGCGGTGTGTTTTAATTTGATTGTTAAGAAATTTGCTATTTGGCTATTACTAAGTATATTTAATGAAATTCCATGTATTGTATCATCTGTTAAGCCTAATGTCGCTAATTCACTGGCATGATATAAGAATTGAGATTTATGCGCATTTCTTTCCGTTGCAATTACAAAATCAAGAGAATCTGTACCAATACCTACGGAAGTAGTGTCTTCTGAAAGAATTGAATCTACGATGGCTATTTGTTGTGGATATTGATAAAAGTTATAAATAGGTGTTATGGAATAATTATAGTTGTTGCCTGTAAAAGAAGAGATAGTATGGCTTACTTGATATGATAAAATAGAATCAATTCTTGTTGAATCGTGTATATATGTATGGCAGCTATAGTCCCATGCTCCACAACCTACTCTTGAGTTCCCGCCGGGATTGTTATTATTATTATCCTTACATCTCATATTATAGGCCATGATTATCTTTCCAAATGTTAAATTAGAGTTATTAGGGAAGTACCCTATAGTATCTCTTGGAGCAGATACTGAAATTGTAGTGTTGCCATTTCCGTCATTCCAAGCATCATGCACAAAAGTTTGGATTACTATTGTGTCTCCTGGGTTCTGTGCTGAACTTTGGAGAACAAATAATATACAGGTTATTATAAAAGATAGTTTTTTCATATTATTTCTCTTCAGAAGAGTGATTAAATTCCGCCACCCCCCCCGAAACAATTAATTTCATTATTTCACTAGATGGAGCGTCTATTGGGGTTAGATATTTTTTTTCAACTACAAATAAATTCCCGGAGAAATTATATGAATGAGGAATATATACTAAAACCCGTTTATTATTAATGTTTAATTCAGCCAAATCTTTATTGGTAATAAAGCCAATTCTTTCAATAGTAGAATTTTCAAATATTTTTACAAATACAGCTTCTTGGAACCCTTTCTTTTTCCCAACAAATGTATTCATTAGGTCTTTCACTGAAGAATAAATAGTTTCTAAAAGAGGGGCTTTCTTTAGTAAGTTTTGGAAAAAAGAGTTTATTGGTCTAGCAATCACTGTCGACCCTAAAATCCCAATTATAGTTATCAGTATAATGACTATAACTACACCTAATCCAGGGAATAGCCCAGGGATAATTTTGTCAATTTTATTAAAAGCCCATACTACAAATGCTCCCGTTGCCGTTATAGGTACTATATATAATAACCCTTGTAAAAAATAATTTATAAATTTTTTCATATCTTTAAACCAGTGATAATTTTGAAGTTATAAAAATACTAATCTTAAAAATAATAACAATGAAAAACTCATTTTTTAGTAAAATATTAGTTGTAACCTTCTTATTTGGAGGATTATCTGCCAGTGCACAAGTTAGGGTAAAAACAAATACAAGTAACAATAATAAGAAAGTTGTTGTTAAAAAGGATCGCTCAAATTATTATAATAATAGAAGCAGAGTAAGAGTAAAAAATAATAGAAATAGAGTTGTAGTAAATAAGCCTAATAGACCACATAGAGCTGTAAAAAGGCCTACTTTTAATAGGCCAGGTTATATCTGGATAGAAGGATATTGGAAGTGGAATGCTTTTTTTGGTCGATATACTTGGCAAAAAGCAAGATGGATGAAAATTAAAAGAAATCATTATTGGGTGCCCGGATTCTGGGAAATTACCCCAGGTGGTTTTTTTTGGGTTAAAGGATATTGGCAGTTAGAATACTAAAAGTAGGTTGATTTTTTTGTTCTCTGTATTTAATCTTTTGCTGTTGAAAAGTATTTATTGCATTCGGATACTAAGCCTCCTTTTTTGTAATTTTGATACAGATAAAAACACATAACTCATGCAAAAATCAATTTTATACCTAGTGTCATCTTTAGTGATATTTAGTTCATGCGTAACTCCTAAAATTCATAATGCTTTAATTGCTGAAAATGAAGGAGCGCAATCTGCTTTGCGCACTCAGGAAATAAGGAATCTAAAGTTACAGTCAGAAGTGGAAGAATTATCAGCGAAAATTAATTATTTGAAAGCTAGGATTATTAATTTAAGAAATGATTCTACACAAAATGGAGGAGCGTTGATTATTTTACAAGAAAAATATGACGCTTTAAGTGATTCCTATGATTTGCTTGCTTCAAAAAATAGTAGAGAGATGGCTGAAAAGGCTAAAGAAACAAAGCAACTTTTGGAGCAGTTAGAAGAAGTTCAATCAGATCTTTTTGCAAAAGAAGATGAATTAAGTAAGCTATCATTATCATTAGAAGCAAAAGAAGAAGAACTTAAGTTGGCACAAGAGAATCTAGAATCAAGATCTACTAGAGTTGTTGAATTAGAATCTATTATTAATAAAAAGGACAGTATAGTTACTGCCTTAAAAAAGTCTATTGCAAAAGCACTTATAGGTCTTGAGGGGGAAGGCTTAACTATAGAAAAAAGAAATGGAAAAGTATATGTTTCTTTAGAAGAAGCTTTGCTTTTTGCTTCAGGTAAGTATGAGGTTAATAGCGGAGGTGTTGTAGCGCTTAATAAATTAGCAAATGCTTTAGCTTATCAAAATGATTTAAAGATCTTAGTAGAGGGGCATACGGACAGCATTCCATTTAATAGTAGAGGATTAGTGAAGGACAACTGGGATTTGAGTGTTATGAGAGCAACCAATGTGGTAAAAGTACTTACTCAAAATCCAGATTTAGACCCTATACAGCTAACGGCTGCGGGAAGATCAGAGTTTATGCCAATTGCTAGCAATACAAGCGCAGAAGGAAGAAGTGTTAATAGAAGAATCGAGATAATACTTTCTCCTAATTTAGATGATTTATTCAAATTATTAGAAGAATAAGATGAAAAATTTACCTTTAATTTTATTGTGTGTAGTAGCATTCTTTTTTATAAAGAAAAGGTTTTTTGACAATACAGATTATAGAAATATGCTGTCTAATGGAGGTATAATTATTGATGTTCGTTCAGAAGGAGAATTTTATTCAGGGCATATTGAGAACTCTTTAAATATTCCATTAGGAGATTTAGCCTCAAAACTTGATCAGTTTGAGGATAAAGATCAGCCTATTATTACCTGCTGCGCTTCAGGAATGAGAAGCGCAGGAGCTGCAAAAATATTATCGGCTAAGGGGTATACAAATGTTGTAAATGGAGGAGGATGGTCAAGCCTCGATCGTAAGATAAAAAACTAATTTTTTAATTAGTTTTTAGAGTATTTACTATGTCAGTTTTTCAATTTAAAAAGTTTTCAATTGAACAAAAAAAATCAGCTATGAAAGTTGGTACTGATGGAGTATTATTGGGAAGTTGGGTTTCTTGTAAAGAATCAGATTTCATTTTAGATATTGGCTGTGGTATGGGATTAATTTCTTTAATGCTTGCTCAAAGGAGTTTAGCTAGTACTATTGTAGGCATTGAAATTGACACATTATCTAGTCAAGAGGCGCAATTAAATATTAGTAATTCTACTTGGAATGAACGTATCAATATTTATAATACGTCGTTACAGGATTTTAATTCTAAGAATAAATTTGACCTTATTGTTAGTAATCCCCCATTTTTCCCCTCGGTTAAGTTAGATCAACCTAGAGATATTGCTAGACATAGTAATAAATTGTCATTTGAAGAATTACTTAAATACACATCCATTCTTTTATCAGAAAAAGGTATTTTTTCTACAATAATACCAGTTGATTATGAAGACTGTTTTTTTCAAATAGCTAAGAAATACGGATTTTTTTGTAATAGAGCTTGCTATATAAAGGGCAATGAAATGGTCAAGATAAAGAGGCTTATGTTAGAGTTCTCATTTACTAATTCTCAGATTAAGAAAGAGCATCTAACTATTGAAAAATCAAGACACAATTATACGGATAGATATATTGCATTATGTAAGGATTTTTATCTAAGTATGTAGAAATATACAATACTTATTTTAGAACTTAGCGCCTAGATAAATGTGCAATTGATGAAACACCTATCAAAAAAGTGCCGCTTTTTACTAACTCATCTGCCACCCCGACTTCTTTATAGCTTAATGCCCTACTCATTACTAATTTTTTACTTGATGTGTGATATTAGCTTACATATGTTAATAATTTAACTATTTTTGTATAAATCATAAATCATGAAAAAGATAATTTATTT
This sequence comes from Flavobacteriales bacterium, assembly GCA_002730985.1. Taxonomy (GTDB): domain Bacteria; phylum Bacteroidota; class Bacteroidia; order Flavobacteriales; family BACL11; genus BACL11. The sequence goes on from PCBP01000054.1 coordinate 20,117, forward strand.
AGTATTGGCAGTATCATTTATATTTACTGCATGTAAAAAAGAAGAAGGGTGTACTGATCAGATTGCTACAAATTACAATGGAGATGCAGAAGATGATGATGGGTCATGTATTTTTGGAATTGTCGGAGTTTGGACTCCTTATGAAATGACTGTCGAAGCTAATGTAATAGTTACAATAGCAGGGGCAACTATTCAATCTTTTGACACAAGTTATACTCAGACAGCATTAGAAGCAGGAATAGAAGGGAATATTGAGTTTACAAATTCTGGAACAATTATAACAACAAATGAAATGGGAGCATTAGAAACAGACAATTACACTACCTCTGGAAATACTGTAACTATAACAAATAGTGATGATGGCGAAACAGATGTTGCAACATATACTGTTACAAAAACAAATCTTTCATTTACAATTTCTGATACTGATATAGAAAATGAGATGGGGATGACTACCACTTCTACTTATGATATGACAATTAATTCTACTAGACAATAAAGATTGACACTGTATCTATTTTAGAAATAAATGCAGACTCCTTTAGAGCTATACAAACTAGAACTCTTGATTAAGAGAACACCTATGAGCATGATTAATCAAACTCTATAGCTTAAGGAGGAACATGGTCTTTAGTTGGAGGTCAGTTAACAGAAACATACAATACTTATTTTAAAACTTAGTAGCTAGATAAATGTACAATTAATGAAACTCCTAGCGCAAAAGTACCGCTTTTTACTACCTCATCTACTGCATAGCCATTGCTATTATAACCTCCATCTTTTGTTGTTTGAGTAGTAAGGCTGTATGATAATGTTGGATTTAATGATACATAATCATTTAATGAAATTGCGTAACCAGCACCAATAGCCATTGCAGATCTTTTTGGGAATTTATCATCATCATAAGACCCATCACTATCATCCATAGAGATAGTTGCGATTCCATAAGAGAATGAGCTCCATAATCCAGTCTCTCCAAAATAATACCTTATTCCTGGCATAATGATTAACTCATTCTCACTGTAATCATAATCTATTGCTCCCAAATTTTCATATTCAGAGCTGTAATCAGTAATTGATGAATTTGATCGATATTCTAATCCTAATCCAATTGCTAGCCCATCAATAATAAAATATCCACCCCCAAAAGATAAATTAAATTCATTTTGCCCTAATTTGTCATAAACATCTTCAAATTCAGCATTGCCCATGCCTTCCATTGAGCTTACACTTTGTGATTTGAATCCATTGCCACCCATCTCAAGTAAAAATGTTCCTTGCTCGAATTCTACTTGAGCAATAGTATGGATGCTAAATATTGCACTTATTGTAAATAATAGTATTTTTTTCATAGGGATTTTAATTTTTTGGTTATTCACAAATATATCACAATTAAATAAATTTACATTATTTAATAACAATAAAGAAATTACTGTATATAAGTTATATAAAAAAATGCGGTGAGGAAGGGATTCGAACCTTTCTTTTCTTAGTTTATCTAATTTGCTTTTTATTTAGAGATAAGCTTAATATTCAGATATAAAATAAATTAAATAAAGAAAAGCTGAGTAAAGATAGATTAAAATAAACCGACAACAAAACCGACAACAATAAATATTTGTTTAGTTTTGTAGGGTAATGAATTGCAACTTTAATCTTAGAAACCATAAACTTGATAAAGAAACCTCTATACACCTTGTAATTAGGTGGGATGGTTTAAGATTAGTATATCCTACAGACCTTAAGATAAAACCTAAGTTTTGGCAAAATGATAAAAAAAGAAAGAATTATCAAAGAGCAAAAAGAAATAGTCAATTCCCACAGCACCCTGAATTTAATACTCGCTTAGACTATATTATATCTGAAGCAAATAATGTATTCAGAAAATTTCAAAATGATAACCAACACCAAAAACCTTCAAAAGAGCAGTTAAAGGAATTATTAGATGAGGTGTTTAATCCAAAGTATAATTTATCGGAAAAACAGTTGATAGGTTTTATTGAACAGTTTATAATCAATTCAAAAACTAGAATAAATCCAAGAACAGGAAAACCAATTTCAGAGGGTACAATTAAAAGCTATAGAAATGTATGTGATAGATTAATTGAATATGCAAGAGTTAAGAAAAAGAGAGTTGATTTTGATACAATTACAATAGATTTTTATGATGATTTTAAGCGTTTTATGATTACAGAAAAAAACTATGCAGTCAACACTATAGGAAGGTATTTTAACACTTTAATTACTATTATGAATGAAGCCACTGAAAGAGGGTTAAATTCAAATTTCTTGTATAAGAGCAAGAGATTTATAGTTGATAAAGAAGAAACAGAAAATATCTTTCTAAATGACAATGAATTAGTTGAAATATATGAACTAGACTTATCAGATTTGCCTAAACTTGACAATGCTAGAGACCTTTTTCTAATTGGGTGTTATACAGGTCTTAGGTTCTCAGATTATCAAGAGTTAGATTTAAAAAAACTAACTAAAGAAAATACTTTAGAGGTTAGGCAAAAGAAAACACAAAAAAGGTTGACAATTCCATTTTATCACCCGATAGTTCTAGCAATTAAAGAGAAATATAATGGGAAAACTCATAATTCGTTACCTAGACCAATTTCAAATCAAAAGTTAAATAAATACATCAAAGAAGTTGGCTCAATGGTAAGTTCATTAAATAATAAGGTAGATAAAAATATGACAATAGGGGGTGTTAAAGTGATTTTACAAAAGCCTAAGTATAGTTTTATAACTACACACACAGCAAGAAGAAGCTTTGCTTCAAATTTAGTATTAAAAGGGAAAAATATATTTGATATAATGGAAGCGACAGGGCATCAGTCTGAAAAAGCTTTTAGGAATTATGTAAAAATCGAAGCAAGAGATAAGGTACAAAGAATTTTAAAGCTATATGATAATGTTAAATTAAAGAAAGCTTAATAATCTATTAATTACAATAACTATGCTAACAAAAGAAGAAACTAAAAAAATAACAAGTCTATTAAAGCAAATAGCGTTGTTTGTAGATTTTGAACAGAATACATCACTAACCTTTGATAGAGATGTGAATACTTTGTTAGAGACTTTCTTAGATTTAGAAAATGAGATTACTGCCTTAAAATTATTAATTAATGGATTAAACGCTATGCTATTGCGACCAATAGAGAAAGAAATTGATTTTGAAGTATATATACGCCAAGACTATTGGAAAGATGACCCTGATCGTATATTATTTTTAATAGAGAAAAGAAAAGAGTTTGTTGATGCAAATTTACTTAAGCTCAATAATATTCTTGAGAAAAAATTGATTTTGAATAATGATGTTAACTCAAAAGATGATGTCTTAAGCCCCGATTTAAATACATTGCAAAATAGAACAAAAATATTATTACTTCAAGAGTTGGGTGTTTTAGATTTTTTAAAAAAGAAAGTACCATTTAAGAACAGTACTAATTTAGCGAAACTAATTGCTGAATTAATAAGTGGAAAGAATGATGATATAAATTCGGTATATGAATCGATAAGAACTGATTTATCATATGTTACTCATAAAAATCAGTCTAAATCACCTTATACAAAGCCCCAAATAAAGAAAGTAAATTCAACTTTAGCATCATTTTCCTTGCCTCTAATTAAGTAATCCTTATCTGATTTTATAAGGTTGCGGATATCCCCTTTTTATCCCCTTTTTTTTCTCCGTTTCATTGCAGTGTATTAATCAAAAAACATTGTTATGAGCGAATTATCAATTATCAATTTAGAAGATTTAACAAACACTATTGCTTCTGTCTTAAAAGAGCAACTAGAAGTATTAAATGTTGTAGAGCAAAATAATCAAACTGAATATCTTACAAGAAAAGAAGTTGCTAAACTTTTAGGAATTTCATTGCCCACCTTAAGTGATTGGAGTAAAAGAGGAGTTGTGCCATCTTACAGAATACAGTCAAGAGTGAGATATGTTAAAGCAGAAGTACTTGACTGCCTTGAAAAGGTAAATACTATTAAATATCGTTCATAAGAAAGTAGCTTTCTTAAAAGATAATACTTTGGGAATAAATCTAGTAGAATGGTGTAAAAGTAAGATGATTATGGATAGAGATATGCTAGAACCTTGTTGTATCTAATCAGCAACTAATAAACTTAAGAATAATTGATTAATCAAGTTTTTTCAAACTTAATAACTATGAAGTACACTATATATATAAACCAAAAAGAATTAAGTAAAACAGATTTTGATTTAGTTGATGGGGCAATTCTAGATTATCTTTATTTTATATGTAATAGTAAAAATGAGAAAATAGAAGAACAGAGGATTAATGGCTACACTTGGGTAGATTACAATAAGATCCTTACTGATAATCCATTACTTAAAATTAAATCAAAAGGTGCTTTAAGTAGAAGGGTCAAAAAAATGGAAGAGTCAGGGTTTATCAAATTAAAAGAAAGAAGAAAGAATGGTCATAAACTCAAGTATTTTTCTTTAACTAAAAAATCTGATAGCCTATTCACTCAAACTCACGACCCTATTCACGAGAATGAAAACCCTATTCATTTAAATTCATACCCTATTGACGAGGATGAACCTATAAGTACTATTAAAGATTATACTAATAAAAATAATATTATAAAGATAAAGACAGGGCGCTCTCAATTAAAACCAACTATTGATGATGTTAAATTATATTGCCTAGAAAGGAATAATAACATAGATGCAGAAACTTTTTTTGATTTCTATGAAAGTAAAGATTGGTTGGTAGGTAAAAACAAAATGAAGAATTGGAAGGCTTCTGTAAGAACTTGGGAGAAAAGAGAACATAAAAATAATAACACAACATCACATAGGCATCAGAAAGGTGCAGACTATGGTGATGGTACATTTTAAATAAAATAATAAATGAGAACAATTGAAGATACATTTAAAAATGCAGAATACCTGCAGCCAAAAGTTTACAATAGATATAAACTTGGAACAAGAGAAGAATTAAAAGAAATGTTTGTCAAAGCATTTAAATATTACGATAAGACTATTGTTGAGTACAAACATCTTCCTGCATATGATGAAATTATTGATTGGATGGTAGATACAAAGCGAAAAGGTTTAATTTTAATGGGTGAATGCGGCTTAGGTAAATCTACAATACTTAAGTATGTTATTCCTGCCATATTTCATACAACAAGAAGTAAAGTACTTAACTGTATTCCTGCAAAAGAATTAGGTCCAATAGACAGAAACGAAAAACCATTCATTGTGATTGATGATTTGGGAACTGAAAGTATAAAAAATGATTTTGGTACAAGGGTCGATTATGTTGCTGATGCAATATCTTATGCTGAAGATAGTTCAAAGACACTACTGATAAGTACTAATTTAACTCCTAAAGCACTTGTTAAGTATGATGAAAGAATACTTGATAGACTTAGGAGATGTAAAGTTGTGAAATTTGAAGGAGAAAGCTTAAGAGCCAAGCAGACCTTATGAAAAGAGTGCAAGTATGTATGTCTCTAAGTTTATATGTGATGATAAGATTGATTATGGATTCGTTAAGAAATAATTATTAGATTTGAGCCTACTTAAAAACATATAATTATGAAAAATCTTTTTTTATTACTACTTCTGTCAATTATTATTTCTTGTTCTGACAAAGAAAAAGAAGCTGAATTAGAAGCTAGAATTACAGAACTATCAACACAATTAGATGAATGTAAAAATGGTTCAGATAAATTATTAGCAGCAATTGAAATTGCATATAAGAAAAAGAATAATGTGGAGGTTAAAATCTTATTTGAAAATTTAGAAGATAGGCATCCCGAGAGTAAAGAATATTCTATAGCAAGTAAAATTTACAATAAGATTATAGCAGAAGAAAAGGCAATAAAAGATAAATTACTTAGAGAAAAGGAGTTAAAAGAAAAAGAAGAAAAGAGAAAAATTGAGTTAGCCAAGAAAGAAAGATTAAAGTCACTAAACAAATTAAAAA
>PCBP01000055.1 GCA_002730985.1 Flavobacteriales bacterium
AAATTGCTTTTAGTTCTTCGCCAATCAGTTTCTCCTTCACTAAAGAGGTTGGGGTGTATGTAGTATTAATTTTGGTGCTTGTAGTTGAATTAGTAGAAATTTCATCTCGATTCTCTTCTTTAATTGTTTCAGGAAAGAAGAAAGTATTAAAGACAATTAAAATAATTGCCATCAATACAAAACCAATTAGTGAATTTTTATCGTATTGTTTCATTTGTCAAATTGGTTACTTATTATTGATACAGGCATCAATAAATCCACAGAAAAGAGGATGTGGATTATCTACAGTGCTTTTAAATTCCGGATGGAATTGCACGCCAACAAACCATGGGTGTTGTGCAATTTCAATTATTTCGACTAGATTTTTATTTTTGTTAATGCCAGTAGCAATTAAGCCTGCCTTCTCTAAATCATTCTTATATTTATTATTGAATTCAAATCTGTGTCTATGACGTTCTTTGATATTGTTATTTTTATATGCATTATATGCATTAGAGTTATTTTTTAAATAACAATCATAGGTGCCTAGACGCATGGTTCCTCCTTTTTTGGTTACTTCTTTTTGCTCATTCATTAAATCAATTACAGGAGTAGATGTTTTAGAATCCATTTCTGTTGAGTTAGCATTTCTTAAGCCTAAAACATTTCGAGCATATTCAATAACTGCTGATTGCATTCCTAAACAAATTCCAAAAAAAGGTATACTGTTCTCTCTTATATATTTTATGGCTGTGATTTTACCTTCCATCCCTCTATCTCCAAATCCAGGCGCTACTATTATTCCTTTTAGTTTGGACAGCTTCTGCTTTACATTATTAGTATTAATCTTTTCTGCATGTAGCCATTCTATGTTTACTTTACATGAATTCTTTGCCCCAGCATGTATTATTGCCTCTGAGATTGATTTATAAGCATCTTTTAGCTCAATATATTTTCCTACTAAACCAATTGTTATTTCTTGTTTAGGGTTTTGCAAGCCATTAAGGAATTTTTTCCATTTTTTAAGTTTAGCTTCTGTTTTATGAGTTAGGCCTAGTTTTTTAATCACAATCTTATCAAGTCCTTCTTTCTGCATTAAAAGAGGCACTTCATAAATGGTAGAAACATCTAATGATTCAATCACAGCATCACGTTCTACATTACAGAATTGCGCTATCTTTCGTTTAATCTCAGAATTTATCGAATGTTCTGTACGACAAACTAGGATGTCAGGCTGTATTCCTGATTCTAATAAAGTTTTAACAGAATGTTGAGTTGGCTTAGTTTTTAATTCCCCGGCTGCTGCAAGAAAAGGGACTAGTGTAAGATGTATAAATAGGGCGTCCTTCTCTAGTTCCCATTTCAATTGTCTTACTGCTTCAATATAAGGGAGAGCTTCAATATCTCCAACAGTGCCTCCAATTTCAGTTATAACAAAATCAAATTCTTTGGTTGATCCTAGTATTTGGATTCTTCTTTTTATTTCATCTGTAATATGAGGAATAATTTGAACAGTTTTGCCTAAGTAATCGCCTTTCCTCTCTTTTTGAATTACAGTCTGATAGATTCTGCCAGTTGTAACATTGTTGGCCTGGGAGGTTCCATGATTTAGGAATCGCTCATAGTGTCCTAAATCTAAATCAGTTTCAGCGCCATCATCGGTTACAAAACATTCACCATGCTCATAAGGGTTCATAGTGCCAGGGTCAACATTTATGTAGGGGTCTAGTTTTTGTATTGTTACGGAATATCCTCTTTCAGTTAGGAGTTTCCCTAATGATGCGGAGATAATTCCTTTGCCTAATGATGATGTTACACCGCCAGTAACGAAAATATATTTTGTTGGAGATTTACTCACAATTTACAGTAGCTTTTGTTTGGGCAAAAATACTATTTGTAAACGATTAATTTGTGATTGCGAAAATAATTATTAAAAGTTTATTAAGATATAGTAGATTACCTAGAATTTGATGCTTGCGCCAATACTTGGCATAATAGGGAGTTGATTTACTCTTTTATATTTAACCCTATTGAAATAGAAGATATTCTCTCTGTTGTAGGCATTGGTTATTGATCCAGTGATATCTATATTTATATTTTTACTTAATTGGATTTTCTTTGATATTGACGCATCAAGCCTATGATAATACGGAAGCCTTCCTTCATTTAATTCAGCATATTCAATCCCTAATTCTCCGTTTGTTGTTGTATAGTTAGTGTTTATTCCATCTGAGAAAGTTAGATTTTCATAGAAACCTTGTGTCTGTGTGAATGGGAATCCAGAGCCAAGATTCCATCTCAGATCTGCTTTCCAGCTTGCATCTCTTCCAAATGTATAAGAAGTTACAAAATTAATATTATGTCTTCTATCAAAGTGAGGCGAATAGGTGTTTTCTCCATCAGTTCTAGTAATCATCCCCAGCGAATAAACTGCCCAGATATATAATTTATGATCTTTGTATTTAATAAGCGCATCAATGCCTTTCGCAATTCCACTCTCAACAACAAATTCATCATCAGTATTAGATGTCATATTTCTATTGATATTTGTAAGTTGGGTGAAATCTTTTATATACCCCTCCAGTTGAAAATCAATTTTCTTACTTACATCATATTCTACACCAGCAATTAAGTGTCTTGCTTTTTGAAATTGATCTTTGTAAGGAGTCCCATCTGCCTGCTCGGAGATGTCTTCTGGGGAGGAAATAATTCCAGTAAATAGATTTACAACATCTCTATCAGAGGTTGTACTTAAGATATTCTGAGAGTAAATCCCAGAGGATAGTTTTAATCTCATGCTTTCAGAGGCAATGTACTTCACCCCTATTCTTGGCTCAGGAGATATCCCAAGCGTATACTTCTGCAGTCTTAATCCTGGCTCAATTATCCATCTTGTACTATTAAATTGATAATTTACATAACCTGAGAATTCAGAAGTATTTTCATCCTGTTCTATTTCTGAGTTTACTGAATTATAAGTTGAGAAATCAGTAGAGAACCCATGAATATCAAAACCATATTTTATTTTTCCTTTTGGTTGAAAATAAGTAAAATCAAAGCCCATATTAAATCCTTGGATAGCACTTTCTCTTATAGGAGAAGCTTCTTCATCTAAAGAAATATTGTATGATGACCACGCAAAGTTTCCTTCAATTAAGACAGGGGAGCCTCCTGGGATTAGAATAAATTCTGATCCTAAACCTCTCGAGTTCCAATCTAGCTCAGATATTCCTTCATAATCTACATTGTCAACAAAGTTAAATCCAAACACACTAATTTTTGATCCGTTTTTACCTTTTGATGAAATTTTCCCGTATATATCAGTGTAGGAATAAGGTAATCCTTTTTCATCAAATGAGAGAATGGGTTCTTTATAAAATAACTCAGAACTTTTATCTAAGTAAGAAGTTTTACCTGAGAAAACGAAAGAGGAATTACCTGAATTCGTTAGAGGTCCCTCTAAAAAAACTTTAGATCCGAAAGTATTTGCTGATAATTTGCCCCCCATTTCTTTTTTATTTCCATCAATTGTTTTTATATCCATAATAGAGGAGATTCTTCCACCATACTCTGCACTGAACCCTCCCGTATATACATCGGTATTTCTTATGATATCAGTGTCAAAAACTGAAAACAAACCAATAGAATGAAAGGGGCTATAGATAATCATTCCATCTAATAAGACTTTATTTTGAATTGGAGACCCTCCTCTAATATATAATTGCCCCCCCTGATCTCCTGTAAAAACAACCCCAGGAATGACTTGCATATATTGCGCTAAATCTGGTTCTCCACCAATGGTAGGGATCATTTCTAGATCTTGCTTGCTAATTTTTATGGCGGCAGCTTTTACTTCTGTCCTCATCTCTTCTCTTGCAGCAGAGACTGTTACTTCATCTAGCTTAATACTTGACTCTCCAATTTCAAGATTTTGACTAATAATCTTGCCTCTCTGTAGAGAAATCTTCACCTCGGTAGTATCGTAACCGATATAAGTAACAACTAGTGTGTAATCACCTGCATTAACTTTTGATATATTATACATGCCATTAATATCAGTAGCCGCCCCGATGGTAGTGCCTTTTAAGAATACATTGCAAAAAATTACTGGTTCTCCACTCTCTTTGTCATACACAAAGCCTCTAATATTTCCTGTTTGTGCAGAAGCGATAGTGGTAATAAGGATTGAAAGTAAAGGAAGTAGGATTCTCATTTTTTATAAAAATTGACGGCAAATATAACTAATTAAAGATAGTAATATTATGCGTGAAGGATTTTAAAGGTAAGCTCTCTTAATAGCCCTCTTTGGTTTGTGGATTTATTATTAACGCCTTTACTTTTAAGATCATATTCTTTAAGGCAGCCAAAGATATAGAAGAGTTGTTTCTTGTTATAATTTTTTGCAGCTCTTTGGTATTGACTCACAAAAAAAGGATGTACTTTTAAGGCGCTAGCAGTAGCTTTAGAGCTTTTATCTTTTAGGAAGTGATAGATTATTACTTTCTGAAAGAAAGAAAACAAGGCACTTATTATAGGTACAATATGATGATTCTTCGTGTTTTCAGCAAAATGATTAATAATTCGGTTTGCTTTGACTACATCTTTTTTTCCTAACGCATTTTGTAATTCAAATACATTATAGTCTTTACTAATTCCAATGTGATACTCAATAAGTTTTGTGGTGATTTTTTCTTCCTTTTTTACAACTAACATGAGTTTGTCTAGTTCATTAGTTATTTTTGATAAATCGGAACCTAGATATTCAGCAAGTACAGCTGTTGAGCTATTGTCGATTTGATATCCGTGTTCATGTACATAATCTAAGATCCAGGCAGGGATCTTATCATCATAAATTCTATTGCTTTCAAAAACAATACATTTTGTTGTTAACTTTTTTCCAATCTTTTTTCTTTTATCAATTGATTTTGCTTTGTAGGCAATTACTAATACTGTGCTTGGCTGTGGGTTGTCTAGGTAAGAATCCAGGGCTTCTATATTCTTTAATTGCTGACCTTCTTTAACAACAACAACTCTTTTCTCTGAACCAAATGGAAATTGTTTTGATTCAGAAATAACTTCTTCTATAGTGGTATCTCTTCCGTAAAGTGTAACTTGATTAAATTCTTGTTCTTCAGTAGTAAGTAGGTTTTTAGCAAATTCATTAGAAAGCTTGTCAATATAGTAGGGTTCATCTCCCATTAATAAATATATGGGTTGTAAATTTTTATTGTTTATGGAAGTTATAATTTCTTTATAATTCATTTATTTTGCCTTATGGATTTTCCAAAGTTAAATTTGCCTAATGTTGTCCTCAAAACTAAATTAGTTGAAGGAACTACACAAGTTTTTGATGTAGTAAGAAAAAAATATTTTAAACTAACTTTAGAGGAATGGGTTCGTCAACATTTCATTCATTATTTAAATCAAGATAAGAACTACCCCTTAGGCCTGATGGGCGTTGAAAAAATGATAAAATATAATAATCTAAAGACAAGAGCTGATATAGTGATATATAATATTAATAGAGAGCCGAGTATGCTAGTAGAATGCAAAGCACCTGACATTAAGATAACACAAGATGCTTTTGATCAGATTGCTAGATATAATTTTAGTTTAAGGGTAAGATATTTGGTCGTCACTAATGGTATCCAACATTTTTGTTGTTCAATGGATTATGAGAAACCTATGATTAGTTTCTTGGAAGATATTCCTTCCTACTAGTTAGTTTGAGGTTCATTGTTAACCTCTTTTCCTCATTACAGGTAATGAGTCTGGATTAATAGATGGAGTTAACCGTTCCAGAAGTATTGAATGGTCTTTTGTCTTTACCTATTATCTCAATATAGTAGGTGTAAACTCCTTGCTTCACAGGGTTTCCTTTAAATCTTCCATCCCAGAATTTATTAATATCATTTGTTGAGTATACAATGTCACCCCATCTGTTCATTATGATCATATAGAAAGTTTCTATGTTATTGCCTGTGGTTACGAGTAGGTCATTATGTTGATCGCCATTAGGTGTAAATGTATTAGGTATGAAAAGCTCAACCCTTGGTATATATTTAACTGTCGCAGTTGCTGATGTTCCAATACATCCTTTCTCATCTTCCACTACTAAGTAGGTTGTTAAATTAGAGTCAATAACAATAATCTCATTTTCAGAGATCAGAGAATCATTATTATACCACCAGTAATAAAAATATTCTCCAGCAGTTAAGGATATTTCTTCACCAGGATAGATTTCATAAAAAGCTGGATTAATCACAGGATTTGGTAATGGATTCACTATTATAGTAATATCTTCTCCAATAATATCTGCTTCACATGCGTTAGGGTCGTCTGCTAATATTATATTGTATTCTCCAGCATTTGAGGTTGTGATAGAATAGTTGCTTGTATTAATATTGTTAATTGTTGACGAAGCACTCCCATTTGTGTATGTTAAGTTCCAGGGCAATAAACCATTGAAGGTGAAATTGATATTAGTGGTTGTCCCATCATCACAAATAGACCCTCCGCCATTTATTGTTGCAATCGGAGTAATATCCTGTGTGATTATTACATCATCAGATTCAATGCATCCATTTGCATCAGTTATGACTAAGCTAATAGTTCCTCCAGAAGTAATTATATCAGAGTTGCTTGAACCATCATTCCATAGATAAATATAAGGTGATGCCCCCCCATTTATTGTAGGAGTAATTGTAATTGTTGACCTACATGGTATCTGAGAGTCTAAACCTAAAGAAAGACCTGGAGTTTCGTTCACAGCTATTATTTGTGTTTCAACATCAGAACACCCATTAACATCAGTAAAGTTGTAAGTGATAATATTATTTCCTAGTATTGAGTTGCTTGGTGAAAAAACTCCTGAACTCACTCCATTGCCAGAGTAGACTCCTCCTGCCGGGGTGGCATTATTTAGGGTTAATGGAGGCTCATTTGTACAGATTTCATTTAAAGCTGGGAAAGTAATTATTGGATCAGGATTTATGTTAATCGCAAGGAAAGCTGTATCATCTGGACATGCTATAGTTGAACCTGCTGCTGGTGTTCCTAGTACGATATATGAGTATATTCCACTTACACCAGTGTTAGGATTAAAGTTATTACTTACGACATTCCAATTATTATCATACCAAGTTCCTCCATTAGATGGCGTTCCGTTTAATTCATTCTCCATAATAAATGAAGGGGCACTATTACATGCAGTATAGCCTGGATTAATATTGTCTCCACCCGCATCCCCTAATATACAACAGTCTGTTGTTCCATTTCCGGCTGTTTGTGAGAAATCAATGTTGCAAACTTGATTTGAGAAGTTTGTTATTAATAAAATGTAAAATTGACCTGTTACCGCATTTGTTATGTTGCAATTTTCTATCGCAGCTGGGGAGTAGCTGCAATCTTCTACATATGCTGCCGTTAAACTATCACACATAGTATTTGGATCGGTAAATGGTCCCCAGCAGATAAAATCAATATCAACAAGAGGTGTGCTTTGTATATTTATTGTTAAGTTCCCAGGTTGACCAATTTGTAGGTAATAAAATGCCGGATTTGGTTGAGTGAATAGGCAGTCATAATAAGGGCCTACTGGAGCGTTCGTATTTGTAGATGCAGCAAAAGTAGCTGTTGTACCTGTACAAAATGGTTCTGCGCCAACACAATTGGGAGATTGTCCAAATAAGACTTGTGGTGTGATAAAAATTAAAGAGATCAGTAATTCTCTCATTGAGCAAATATATAGATTCTTTAATTAAGTGCGTTTTCCTTTCTAATTAAGTTGAGTGCAGAACCGGCTTTGAACCACTCGATTTGAGCTTCATTATAGGTATGATTTAATAGTATATGATCAGTTTCTCCATTATTGTGGACGATTTCTAGACTCAGTTGTTTCTCTACAGCAAAGTCACATAGATCTATAAAGTTTAGAGTGTCATCTTCCTGTATCAGATCATAGTCAGTCTCATTCGAAAAAGTGAGGCCTAGCATTCCTTGTTTCTTTAGGTTCGTTTCATGAATACGCGCAAAAGATTTTACAATCACAGCGATTACCCCAAGGTGTCTTGGTTCCATGGCAGCATGCTCCCTTGATGATCCTTCTCCATAGTTGTGATCTCCTACTACAACTGAAGTGATTCCTGCTGATTTGTATGCTCTTGCAACATCAGGGACGTTATCAATTTTTGCATTTAATTGATTTCGAATAGCATTTGTATCTCCAGTGAATGCATTCACTGCTCCAATTAAACAATTGTTAGAGATATTATCTAAATGACCTCTGTATCTGAGCCAAGGTCCAGCCATTGAAATATGGTCTGTAGTACATTTCCCTTTAGCTTTTATTAGAAGCTTAGCTCCTGTTATATTTTTTCCATCCCAAGCATCGAATGGAGTTAGTAATTGCAATCTATTAGATTCAGAGTCTACAATCACCTCAATATTACTTCCATCTTTTGCTGGTGCTTGATATCCATTGTCTTCTACTGCAAATCCATTGGGAGGCAACTCATGACCTGTAGGCTCTGCAAGTTTTATTTGCGCCCCATTCTGATTTGTAATAGTATCCGTTATTGGATTGAAATCTAGTTTTCCTGATATTGCAATAGCAGCTACTATTTCAGGAGACCCTACAAAAGCATGTGTGTTCGGATTTCCATCTGCTCTTTTTGCAAAATTTCTGTTAAAAGAATGGACGATAGAGTTTTTTTCTTTCTTTTCAGCGCCTTCCCTGTCCCATTGTCCAATACATGGCCCACATGCATTAGTGAATATTTTAGTGTTTTCAAATTTATTAAAGATCTCAATCAATCCATCTCTTTCAGCAGTGAATCTTACTTGTTCCGAGCCTGGATTGATTCCTAGATTTGCTTTAAGTATCAGTCCTTTATTTGACGCATCTTCAATAATAGAAGCAGCTCTAGTTAGATCTTCATAGGAGGAGTTAGTGCAAGAGCCAATTAGGGCCCATTCTATATTTAATGGCCATTTATTTTTTTTAGCTTTTTCATTCATTTCTGAAATAGGTGTTGCTAGATCTGGAGTGAAAGGGCCGTTTAGGTGCGGTGTTAATTCATCTAAATTGATTTCAATTATTTGGTCAAAATATTTTTCTGGTTCTGCATAGACTTCTGGGTCTCCAGTTAGATGTGCTTTTATTTCGTTTGCTGCATCTGCCACATCATCTCTGTTAGTTGCTCGCAAGTACCTTTCCATACTTTTGTCATATCCGAAGGTAGAAGTTGTTGCACCAATTTCCGCACCCATATTGCAGATCGTTCCTTTTCCGGTAGCAGAAAGAGAAAGTGCACCTTCTCCAAAGTATTCAACTATTGCTCCTGTTCCTCCCTTCACAGTAAGGATTCCTGCAACTTTTAAGATAATATCTTTAGGGGCAGTCCAACCATTTAGTTTTCCTGTTAATTTTATTCCAATTAGTTTTGGGAATTTTAATTCCCATGGCATTCCGGCCATAACATCTACAGCATCGGCACCACCTACTCCAATTGCAACCATTCCTAATCCTCCAGCATTTACTGTGTGAGAGTCTGTACCGATCATCATACCACCAGGAAAAGCATAGTTTTCTAAGACTACCTGGTGAATAATTCCAGCCCCTGGTTTCCAAAATCCAATCCCGTATTTGTTACATGTTGAAGAAAGAAAATTGAACACCTCATTATTTTGATTAATTCCCTCTTGTAAATCTTTATCTGCGCCAATTTTGGCTTGTATTAGATGATCAGCATGAGCAGTTGAAGGTACTGCAACTTTTTTTCTTCCGGCTTGCATAAATTGTAAAAGAGCCATTTGGGCGGTAGCATCCTGCATTGCTACTCTGTCAGGAGCAAAGTCTACATAATCTTTGCCTCTCTGAAATGCTTTCTTTGCATGCCCTTCCCAGAGATGTGTGTATAAGATTTTTTCTGCTAATGTTAAGGGTTGCTTAGTGATAGCTCTTGCAGCTCCAATTGCTTCAGTGTACTTCTGGTACACCTTTTTTATCATCTTAATATCAAATGCCATTCTTTTTTCTTGTCTTCCTTATGATTGCAAATGTAATAATTTGCATTCATAATTCTATTGAAATTTAGCGGTAATATTGCTCGTTAAACAAGAAGAATGGGAACGCCATGTAGTTAAGTTTAGCTTCTAAATGGTTTGTTATACTTATCTATTTAGCAATTACTTTAAAAGATACATTTATGCTTTTAGATCTGTGTAATCTTATTTCTGCATCATAAGTTCCTAACTCTTTAATTTTAGGAAGCTTGACAAATTTACCATTTACCTCTACTCCTAAAGCAGCAATAGCCTCAATAAATTGAGAATTCTTAACTGAGCCAAATAATTTATTCCCTCCCTCTGCAACTTGTGCTTTAATTACAATCTCTAATTTAGGAAGCGCCTCTGCAATTTTATTAACAGCAGTAATTTCTGCCTCTTCTTTTTTGGCTTGCTGTTTTAGATTTTCTGCTAGAATTTTTCTTGCAGATTCTGTGGCTAGCACTCCTAAACCTTGTGGGATAAGGAAGTTTCTTCCATATCCATTTTTAACAGTTACAATCTCATTACTGAAACCTAACTTCTCTACATCTTTTTTTAATATAATCTCCATAATTCCTTAATCTTGTCAATCTTATTTTAAATTATCCGCTACATAAGGCAATAAAGCAATTTGTCTTGCTCTCTTTACTGACACAGCTAATCTTCTCTGAAATTTTAATGAGTTTCCAGTGATTCTTCTTGGTAGAATTTTGCCTTGGGCATTTAAGAAACGCATTAAAAATTCAGGGTCTTTATAATCAATATAGTTTATTCCCATTTTCTTAAAACGGCAATATTTATTTTGACTTCTTAATTCTATATCTACAGGGTTTAAATATTTCACATCTGTCTTTGCCATGATTATTTTTCTTTAGCGTTAGCACTCAATTTCTTTCTACGTCTCTCAGCATATTCTAATGCAAATTTGTCTAGTCGTACAGTTTGCCATCTAATTATACGTTCATCTCTTTTAAATTCAACCTCAAGATCATTAATTAATTCTCCATCTAACTGGAATTCTAGTAAGTAGTAGAAACCTGTTTTTTTCTTCTGGATTGTATACTTTAATTTTTTTAAGCCCCAGTTTTCTTCATGGGTAACATTTCCTTTATTGGTTTTAATGTAGCCAATAATTTTTTTTACTGTTTCCTTTATCTGATCTTCAGATAAAACGGGATTCATTATGAAAACAGTTTCGTAAGTATTCATTTTGTTCTATTTGTGTTTATTAGTAGTTTAAATCTTTTTTCGGGCGGCAAATCTACTAAAAACATTCGATTATACATAATTACTAACAGTTTTTAATTTGATGATTTATTTGGCTAATATTTTACAATTAATATTAGTTTTGTGTTTCATATTTTCATATTTTTAATGTAATGACTGATTTTATTGTTTCTGCTAGAAAGTATAGGCCCGAGAATTTTGATTCTGTTGTTGGGCAATCTTCTATTATATCAACATTAAAAAATGCTATAAAATCAAATCAGTTAGCTCAGTCTTTTTTGTTTTGCGGCCCAAGAGGTGTGGGTAAAACATCTTGTGCTCGTATCTTAGCAAAAACAATAAATTGTGATAATATTCATGATAATATTGAGGCATGTAATGAATGTGTTTCATGTACTTCATTTAATGACAGTTCTTCATTTAATGTACATGAACTTGATGCTGCATCTAATAATTCTGTAGATGACATCAGGAATTTGGTTGATCAGGTTAGATTTGCTCCTCAGATTGGTATATACAATATTTATATAATTGATGAGGTTCATATGCTTTCAACTTCAGCTTTTAATGCTTTCTTGAAAACCTTGGAAGAACCTCCAAAGCATGCTAAATTTATATTGGCAACTACTGAAAAGAACAAGATCATTCCTACTATCTTATCTAGATGTCAAATCTTTGACTTTAAAAGAATTGGAGTGAATGATATTGCTGCTCATCTGAATTTTGTAGCCAAAAGTGAGAGTGTTGAAGTTGAGGAAGAAGCCTTACATTTAATTGCTCAGAAAGCTGATGGTGCTATGCGTGATTCTCTTTCTTTATTGGATCGGTTAATTTCCTTTTCTGATAAGAAACTTACGTATAAGAGTGTTATAGAAGTTTTAAATATTTTAGATTACGATTATTATTTTAAGGTTACAGATTTACTTTTGCAAAATGATGTACAGAAGTTGTTAAATATTTATAATGAGATCTTACAGAATGGTTTTGATGGTCATCATTTTATTAATGGTTTGGCTGACCACTTAAGGGATGTTCTTGTTTCAAAAAATGAAAGTACGATTTCACTTTTGGAAAAAGGGGAGGTTTTACAAAGCAGATATGTGGAACAGTCTAAAAGATGTGATTTGGATTTTTTATTGGATGCACTTAATTTGTGTAATGAATGTGATATGCAATTTAAGACAACAAATAATCAGCGGTTGTTGGTGGAGCTTACTTTAATGAGAATCTCTTCAATTGGTTGTGCAGGAGAAAAAAAAAACTCTAAAAGTTTTGTAGTTAGCAGAAATGATGCAAAAGGCAAGGTTTCTGTTGAGCAGATTGCAGAAAACAATAAGAAGGAGCCTGTTCTAAGAGATGTTAAAGTTACGCCTAATATTAAGCTTGATTTAGGAATAAAAAAGAGATCGTCATTGATTTCTATTAATAGTTCATTTAAGAAGGAAAAGGATATTGTTGAAGATGATAAAGACGCCTTAACTATTAGGGATAAAGATTTCCCTGAAACAGAATTGTTGGGATGCTGGAAAGAGCTTATAGTTTTTATTAAAGAAAAAGGGAAATCAAATCTTGGAATTACTTTAGGGTCGCATCAACCTAGGCTTTTGGAAGGATATCTTATAGAATTGCCCTTGAGTAATGCGGTACAGGCAGAGATGATTTTAGAAGAGAAATATATGCTCTTAGAGTATCTGAGAAATAAATTCGAGAATGATAAGATAGAGATTACAACTAAAATAATAGAAGGGGAGAAGAATAATATTCCTTATACTAATAAAGATAAATTTAAAATAATGTTAGATGAAAATCCACAATTAGAGATTCTAAGAGTAAAATTAGGACTTGATCCAGATTACTAATAACTAAACATGATATAAAATGAAATTAAAAAAAATATTAACGATAGTGCTAGCAGCTGCAGCAGGTATATACTTCACAATAAACGCTAAACAACAAATGAATAAAATTGAAAATAATTATGAAACTGTTAAAGGTGACCCTTTAAAGGCAAGAATATACACTCTAGATAATGGTTTAAAAGTTTATTTAACTTCTTATAAAGATGCTCCTAGAGTGCAAACTAATATTGCAGTACGAGCAGGAAGTAAGAACGATCCATCTGATGCGACAGGTCTTGCTCATTATTTGGAACATATGCTGTTTAAAGGGACTGATATCTTTGGATCTTTAGATTTTAATAAAGAAGCTCCAATGCTAGATAAGATTGAGTCATTATATGAGGAGTATAGATTGATTGATATGGATGATTTAGAGAATAGAGGAAGGGTTTGGAAGCAAATTGATTCTATTTCTGGTGAGGCAGCAAAATATGCTATTGCGAATGAATATGATAAAATGGTAACAGGTTTAGGAGCAAAAGGAACAAATGCTTATACATCAAATGAGAAGACGGTTTATATAAATGATATTCCTTCTAATCAAATTGAAAAATGGTTAAAATTAGAAGCTGAAAGGTTCCGTTACCCGGTCTTTAGATTATTTCATACAGAGTTAGAGGCCGTTTATGAGGAGAAGAACATATCACTTGATAATGATGGGTCAAAGTTATTTCAGGCTCTTTTTGATGGATTATTTCCAAATCATCAGTATGGGCAGCAAACTACAATTGGGACTATTGAGCATCTTAAGAATCCTTCATTGACTGAGATAAGAAAGTATTTCAACAAATATTATGTCCCAAATAATATGGCAATGTGTTTGTCAGGTGATTTCGATTATGATGAGACTATAATGTTAATTAATAAATACTGGGGAGGTTTTGAAAGAACAGAAGACCCTACTTTTGAGGTTTTTGAAGAGGAGCCAATTGCAGAGCCAGTATTTAAAGAGGTGTATGGGCCTGAAGCGGAGAGGTTATATATAGGTTTTCGTTTTGATGGCGCAAATACTAAAGATGCAGCAATGTTAACCATGGTTGACATGGTGCTTTCAAACTCTGCTGCAGGATTAATCGATTTGAACTTAAATCAAGAACAAGAACTTATAGGAGGAGGCTGCTTTCCTTATGTATTAAAGGATTATTCAATGCATGGCTTTTATGGGAGTCCTAAGCAAGGACAGTCATTAGAGGAAGTTAAGGATCTATTATTATCGCAGATAGAGGAAGTTAAGAAAGGAAATTTTGAAGACTGGTTAGTTGATGCTATTATTTCTGATTTAAAGTTAAATCAGATTAAGAAGTTAGAAAGTAATAGCGGAAGAGCTAATGAGTTTGTTGAAGCATTTATTCTAGATATTTCTTGGCAAGACTATCAGAATGAGATGACTGAATTAGAGAAGATAACTAAACAAGATATAATTAATTTTGTTAATGCTAGATATAAAGATAATTATGTTGTAGTTTACAAAAGAAATGGCGAGGATAAATCAGTTATGAAGGTTACAAAACCTACTATTACTCCTGTCTCAGTAAATAGAGAGGATCAGTCAGATTTCTTAGTAGATCTATTAGCTGAAGAAACAAAAGATATTGAGCCTGTCTTTATAGATTTTGATAAAGATATTCAGAGGTCAAATGTGGGAGATGTCGTATTGCTATATAAAGAAAATACCGAGAATGAAAGATTTAAGTTGAATTATATCTTTGATATGGGTAAGGATCATGATAACAGGTTAAAATTAGCTGTAGATTATCTGAAGTTCTTAGGGACAGATACAATGTCTCCAAGTGACAAAGCAGAAGAGTTCTATAGACTGGGTTGTAATTTGTCAGTTAATTGCTCTGCAGATAAGATTCAAGTGACATTAAGTGGTCTTGCAAATAACTTTGATGAATCAGTACAGCTTTTTGAGAATATTCTAGCAAACGCTGTTGCTGATGAGGATGCTTTAGTTGAATTAAAATTAACTAAATTAAAAGAAAGAGCAGATGCAAAATTAAATAGACAGATTATTCTTTGGAGAGCAATGGGTAGTTATGCGAAATATGGGACTAATTCTTCATTTATGAATATTTTGTCAAAGCAGGAGTTGGATAGTATTTCATCAACAGAGTTACTTGATTTAATCCATAACCTGACAACTTATAATCATAGGATTTTATATTATGGTCCAGAGAGCAACTCTAAGGTTTCATCTAAATTAGAAAGTTTACATCTTAATAAAACTGATCTAAAAGAAATACCTGTTAAGAAAGAGTTTGTTGAGGGCACAATGGATAAGCCAATGGTTTATGTGGTAGATTATGACATGAAACAAGCTGAGGTAATGATGCTATCTAAAGGTGATAAAGTGAACATAGATGATGTGAGTAAATATTGTCAGATAAAGTTTCATAATGAGTACTTTGGTGGAGGAATGAGTTCCATTGTTTTTCAGGAAATGAGAGAATCAAAGGCGCTAGCTTATTCTGTATATAGCACATACACCCTACCAAGGGATACTAATACATCTCATTATTTAATGAGCTATATTGGGACACAAGCAGATAAATTATCGGAAGCAATTTCGGGTATGACTGAATTATTAGATGTAATGCCTGAGGCAGAATCGAATATGAAAAATGCCAAGGAAGCAATTGAGCAAAAGATAAGAACAGAGCGACTAACTAAATCAGATATCCTTTCTGAATATGAGAAGGCATATAAGTTAGGTATTAAACATGATTTTAGAAAAGATCTTTATGATGCAGTGCAGAATTTTGACATGAATAGTTTAAAAGAATTTCATAATTCTCATATCTCTAATGGGGCACGAGTAATAATGGTCTTAGGATCAAAAGATAATTTAGATCTAAATGCTTTAAAGCAATATGGTGAAATAAAACACCTGACTTTAGAGGACGTATTTGGTTATTAATATAATAATATAGAGGTGAGCTCCAGTAATTCAAAAATAATCTATACAAAAACAGATGAGGCGCCAATGTTGGCAACTCATTCACTTTTGCCTATTATAAAAGGATTTCTTAGTAAAGCAGGAGTATCTGTAGAGACTAAGGATATTTCATTAGCAGCAAGAGTTTTAGCTGTTTTTCCTGATTATTTAAAAGAAAACCAGAGAGTAGAGGATGCTTTAACTGAACTCGGGAAATTAGTAAAGAAGAAAGACGCAAATATCATTAAATTGCCTAATATTTCTGCCTCAACACCACAATTAAATGCAACAATTCAGGAATTGCAATCAAAAGGGTTTAATGTCCCTTCTTATCCTGATGCTCCAGAAACAGATAAAGAAAAAGAGATTCAGGCTAGGTATAATAAAGTTAAAGGGTCTGCTGTAAACCCAGTTCTAAGGGAAGGAAACTCTGACAGGAGAGCCCCTAAGGCTGTAAAGAATTATGCTAAGATTAATCCTCATCAAATGGGTCAATGGAGCTCAGAATCTAGGACCCATGTTGCTACAATGAATAATGGAGATTTTTTTCATAATGAGAAGTCAGTTTGTGTAGAAGATGTTACAGAAGTAAGTATTGAACTTCATAAATATGGAGGGTCAATCTCTGTTTTAAAAGAAAGCATCCCTCTTTTATCAAAAGAAGTTATAGATTCTTCAGTAATGAGTAAGAAGTCTTTATTGTTATTTTTAGAGAAAGAGATTAAGGATGCTAAAGATTCGAATATTTTACTTTCTTTACATATGAAGGCGACTATGATGAAGGTTTCAGATCCTATTATATTCTCGCATGCTGTAAGTATTTTTTTCAAGGACTTAATTAAAAAGCATCAACTTACGTTTAATGAGTTAGGTGTTGATTTTAGAAATGGATTTGGTGACCTAGTTAATAAAATACAAGATTTGTCATCTGAAAAGAAACAAGAAATTGAAGATGATATCGATTTGGTATTAGCAAATAATGCAAAACTAGCTATGGTAGACTCTGATAAAGGAATTACCAATTTACATGTTCCTTCTGATGTTATTATTGATGCTTCGATGCCTGCAATGATTCGTGCTTCTGGTCAGATGTGGAATAAATTTAATAAAACAGAGGATACAAAGGCTATTATTCCTGATAGTTCTTATGCGAATATTTACAGCGCAACTATTGAGTTTTGTAAAGAGAATGGTGCTTTTGACCCAACAACAATGGGAACAGTTCCTAATGTTGGTTTAATGGCTCAGAAGGCAGAAGAGTATGGGTCTCATGATAAGACCTTTGAAATACAGGATAATGGAGTTGTTCGAGTTATAGATTCATTAGGAAATGTTCTAACTGAACATGCTGTTGAAGAAGGTGATATTTGGAGAATGTGCCAAACAAAAGATGAGCCAATTAAAGATTGGGTGAAATTAGCAGTTAATAGAGCAAGAGCCACAAATTGGCCAGCAGTTTTCTGGTTAGATCAGAACCGATCTCATGATGCAGAGATTATCTTAAAGGTAAATAAATATCTAGAGAATTATGATACTAGTGGCTTGGATTTGAAGATTCTAGCCCCATATGATGCCTGTAGGTTTACTTTGGAGAGAGTTAGAGATGGTGAGAATACAATATCAGTGACTGGTAATGTGCTCAGAGATTATTTGACAGACTTATTCCCAATTTTGGAGTTAGGTACTTCTGCTAAGATGTTATCTATAGTTCCATTAATGAATGGTGGAGGTTTATTTGAGACTGGCGCAGGAGGTTCTGCGCCAAAGCATGTGCAGCAGTTTGTTGATGAGGGTCATTTAAGGTGGGATTCATTAGGTGAATTTATGGCTATTGCAGTTTCTCTAGAGCATTTTTCTGAGGTGCACAACAATCCAAAAGCAAAAATACTTGCTGACACTTTAGATGTTGCTATTGAAAGGTTATTAAAACAAGGGAGATCCCCAAAAAGGAAAGTGGGCCAAATAGATAATAGAGGATCTCATTTCTATTTAGCAATTTACTGGGCAGAACAATTAGCAAAACAATCAGATGACACAGAATTACAAACTATCTTTGGCTCTTTTTCAAGTGTCTTAATAAATAATGAAGAGAAAATTATTAGTGAGTTAAATAGCGCCCAAGGAGGGAAGGAGGATATAGAAGGGTATTACCTTCCAGATGCTGAGATTACTTTTGCAGCTATGAGACCAAGTGAAACGCTCAATAATATTATAGACATACTATAATCTAGTTTAGATATTATCTAAAGAAATTGTCGTTAAAATTAATAAGGTATAGCTTCTTGCTTGAACGCGTAAGAGCAGTATACAGCCATCTAAGATATGATTTGTCTAACATATCTTCTCTGAAGTAGCCTAAGTCGATAAAGACATTTTGCCATTGTCCTCCTTGAGATTTATGACAAGTAATGGCATAAGCAAATTTTATTTGCAAGGCATTAAAGAACTGATCTTCCTTGATTCTTTTCTTTATTTCTTTCTCTCCTTTATAATCTAAACCAACTTCTTTGTATAGTTGTTGATATTGTTCGTAGGTCATTGCTGGGTTTTCAGATGATAAAATATCTAATAATAAGATCACATCCAATACTTTCTCTTCTGGATAGTCTATCATTTGGACGCTGGCTTTTGCAAAGCGGAATCCATAGCGTTCAATCGTTTCTCTTATTTCCAAGACTTCTAAAATATCTCCATTGGCAATAAATCCTGCTTTACTATTGTTGTTAAGCCAATAATAATTATTGCGTACAACCATTAACATGTCTCCAGTAGAGATTTCGTTTTCTTGCCATCTAATTTTTGCTCTTATCTGTTGATTGTAAAGGTTAGCTCTTCTATTAGACCTGCAAAGCACTGTAGTATTATTTACCCCTTCATTATTATAAGCAGATTCAAGAGCATCTTGTAAATCTTCTCCATTATTCAGACGGATAACCTCAGTGTTAGTAGCTAATTTCGGATAGTAATAATTAGTTTTAGTAATCTGTTCGCGTATATCTGTCGCGTTTTTAAGTATAAGTGATTTCTTTTTTTGTCTGACTACCTGCTTGAGTTCTTTGCAGATCACCTGTTTCTTGTAGTAATCTTCTATGCTTTTTTCATCCAATGCTGGGCTTATTTCTAGATTAATAGGCGGAAGTTGGGCAGTGTCACCAATAAGTATTAATTTGCAATCGTATCCATCATATACATATTCAATTAGATCATCTAGAAGGGATCGTTTCCCAAATCCTTTTTCAGGATTATCAGGAATCATAGAAGCTTCATCAACTATAAAGATAGT
>PCBP01000056.1 GCA_002730985.1 Flavobacteriales bacterium
TCAGAAACTAATGCTGTACAAAGGATGATGAAACTATATGGTATTGTCCCCCTTGAAGCTTATACAGGTAAGCCTTCCAATCAACCCTATCATAATCATGAGAAAATGTTCTCAGAGATCAATACATATCTTAGAAATTGTAAAGAAACAAACTTCTGGGATGAACAGGTTATAATTGCCAATATCAAGTCAATTCTAGATTATTATATGGGGGCTCCCCCAAAGTCATTTAAATATGCAGGAAGAACCTACACTCCAAGATCTTTCTTAAAAAATGTTACCAAACTAGAGCCATATGATTATGTAGATTTTATGAGCCTATTACAGAAACCTTATTGGAGTCAGGAAGAATACAAGGTTCCTGATAACTGGTGGCGGTCTGATGAGTATTATAATATCCCACTAGATGAATTCATGACAGCTATAAAAGATGCAATAAAAAACGGATATTCTATGTCTATTGGGGGTGATGTTTCTGAGAGTGGTTACTCCTCAAGACATGATGTCGCAATGATCCCTTCTTATGACATCCCTTCAAAATATATTGATGAGAATGCGAGACAATTCCGCTTCTCAAATGGCACGACAACGGATGACCATGCGATACATTTGATTGGATACAAAGTTGACATAAATAATGAATGGTGGTTTTTAATAAAAGATAGTGGGAGTGGCTCTAGAAATGGAAAATTCCCTGGCTACTATTTCTATCATGAAGATTTCGTGAAACTAAAAATGATGACCTTTACAATACATAAAGATGCCGTTAGCAAAATACTATCAAAGTTCAAGAATGACTAGCAGAATACTCATATTCTTACTCATCCCATTTATTGGTTTTTCGCAAAATATTGATGATATATTCTCTGATAGAGGAGAAATCTACTTTTCCTTCAAATATCACAACAAGAGTCAGTTAAATGCTATCTCAGATGTAGTTTCAATAGATCATAAGACTAATAATAAACTAGGCTTTGCTTATGCAAATAAGAAAGAATTTATAGAGTTTAAAAGATTTGGGATTGAATATACAATTATTCCCCACAAGCCTCTAGATTTTACAAATGAAAATAAAAATAATTGGGATTTCTACCCTAGCTATCAACAATATGTAGATATGGCAACTGCATTCGCAGACTCCTTCCCTAATATTTGTAAATTACACCATTTAGGGACACTTAATTCAGGTAGAGAAATTTTGATAATACAAATTTCTGACTATGTTGGTCAGAAGGAAGATGAACCATCCTTCTTATATACTTCTTCTATGCATGGAGATGAATTAGCAGGCTATGTCTTATCCTTAAGATTAATCGATTACATTCTAAATAACTATGGAAACAATCAAAGAATAACAAACCTAGTAAATGAGATTGATATCTGGATTAACCCATTAGCAAACCCTGATGGAGCTTATGCTGGCGGAAATCAAAATGTAAATTTTGCAACTCGCTATAATGCTAATTGGGTAGATCTCAACAGAAATTATCCTGACCCTCAAGACGGACCTCATCCTGATGGAAACCCTTACCAAAGTGAAACAAATATTTTCTTAGAACTTGCTGACTCTATCAATTTCACAATATCAGCAAACATACATGGAGGTGTTGAAGTCTGCAATTATCCATGGGACACTTGGAGCAATCTAACAGCAGACAATAGTTGGTGGGAATATGTTTCTCATGAATATGCAGACACATGTCAAGCAAATAGCAGTAATGGTTATTTTAATTACCTAAATGATGGCATTACTAATGGAAATGATTGGTACGAAGTAAATGGAGGTAGGCAAGACTACATGAATTATTTTAGATACTGCAGAGAGTTTACCTTAGAAATTTCTAATGATAAAATACCTAATCCAAATGATCTGCCTAATTTATGGGATGCTAATTATGGTTCTCTTCTAAATTATATGCAGCAAGCATTATATGGATTAAGAGGGATTGTAACGGATAGCGTCACAGAGATACCTCTTAAGGCAAAAATTGAAATCTTAAACCATGATACGGATAGTTCCCATATTTATTCTAACCTGCCAATTGGCAATTATCACAGATACCTTATACAGGGAAATTATGATGTGTCCTTTAGTAAGAATGGATATCACCCCAAAATAATTAATACAACCATATTAAATAATGCCACTACAATAAAAGACATCCAATTAGTTCCAATAAATATCACACCAACTTCAATAGAGCAAGAGACAGAAGACAATGAAGTAGATCTAATTATAGATATTATAGGTAGGGAAAATAAACAGACAAGACAAGGTGTTAAATTTATAAGAAATAAGAACGGAATGATTCAGAAGCAGATTATAATAGAATAAATGGAGAAAGCTATTCTATTATATGATGATAAATGTAAACTCTGTAATAAGTTAATGCAGTTTACTAAAAATAAATTAAAACATAAAACCATCACATTCATCCCACTAAGCACAGATAAATCTAAAGAATTACTTGAAGAATTTAGTATAGAGCATGAAGACTCTATAGCGTATATTCAACATGGCACCTGCTACCTAAGATCAGAAGCCATAATACAGATCTTTTCCAAATTAATATTACCATATAGAATCCTGCAAAACCTTGCTATTTTACCTGCTCCCCTACTTGATAATTGTTATAATATTATAGCAAGAATAAGGTCTACATTTAATCTAACTAAGGAATGTTGTGACACCTCTAAATGATTTAAAATATACTTGATATGTTTGATGTTGTCATACTAACGGACCACCGATATATAAACCCTACTATAAAGAACTGGTACATAGATCAAGTTCTATTAGAAGATCAACTATTACAAATGGAATTAGAGAATAAAGGACTGAAAGTTTGTAAGAAAAATTGGGCTGACCCCAATTTTGATTGGTTTTCTACTACATACGCTATCTTTCGGACCACATGGGACTATTTTGAAAGATTTGATGAGTTCTTCACATGGATAGATAAGACAAAGCATAAAACAACTTTCATAAATACAACTGAGATCATAAACTGGAACATTGACAAACATTATCTGCAAGATTTAGCTGGCAACGGAATAAATATTATCCCTACTCTATTTATAGAAAAAGATGATAAGATTAATCTGACAGAACTTTTTAAACAAACAAAATGGACTGAAGCAGTAATAAAACCAGCTATTTCGGGAGCTGCAAGACATACATACCGTATTACTGCAGATAACTGTATTTTTTATGAAGATATATTTCAGCAGCTAATTAAAGAAAAATGCATGTTATTCCAGGAATTTATGAATAATATCACCCTAGACGGAGAAATATCTTTAATCTTAATTGGGGGGGAGTATACTCATTCCGTAAGAAAAATTGCAAAGAAGGGTGACTTTCGTGTGCAAGATGATCATGGTGGAAAAGTAGTAGAACATAAAGCTAGCACTGAAGAAATTAAGTTTGCAAAAGAGTGCATCAAAGGATGCCCATTCTATCCTATTTACGCAAGAGTTGATATGATCTATAACAATAACAATCAACCTTCTTTAATTGAGCTAGAGTTAATTGAGCCTGAGCTATGGTTTAGAAATAATACGGAAGCAGCATTACTTTTAGCAGAAGAAGTATTTAGTTTAATAGATTCCAAATAACACCTAAAACACCTGCCACCGCAATTAATGCAACAAAAAAAGAGGACCAAAATCTAAGTCCTCTCTTTTTTTGCTTAACTGCTATAATGAATGAAATAGAAATAGTTATAACAATAAAACTATATAAATTCATTATTTAACTGACAACAAGGAGATGTTAAATTTAATCTCATCTAATATCATTTTATCTCCAAGGTCTTCAAAGAAGGTCCCTGATCCATATCTAATATCCCACTTAGTTCTATCAATTCTTATATTAGCTCGTGCTGACAAATCCTTACCATTAATTCTGACATGTGCTTGAAAAGCAATAGGATGGGTAATGCCTTTTATTGTTAAATCAGCAAGAATCTTATAGCTATTTTCTCCAGCTGTTTCAGCTCTAATAATTTTAATCGTTGCTAAAGGAAACTTTGCTGTGTGAAAGAAATCTTCATCCTTTAGATGATCTACAAGGTACTTATTCTTCTTCTCAGATTTAATATCAGAACATGAAATAGAATTCATATCAATAGCAATCTCCCCTCCTACCAAAGTCCCATGATCAATCGATAGGAATCCCTTTGAAATATTTACATTACCTTCATGGGATGAAGCTACTTTCGATCCAATCCATTCAACTTTTGAAGTTTCAGAATCTATTCTAACATTTTCAATATGCGGTTTTGTTGCAAAAACAAAAAGTGTTATCAAGCTTAGTGTCAATGACAATAATATTTTTTTCATAATTTATATTTTTAATTTGTAGCAAAAATACATATTTTTACATCATTAACCTATAAGATGATAGAGATAAAGAAATTTAAATTTAAAGATAAGAAGTTAATGCAAATTTCTCATGCTATTAGGTATAATGTCTTTGTAATAGGACAAAAATGTCCTGCTAACTTGGAATGGGAATTTGAAGAAGAATCTACTCATTTCCTCGTCTTTTATAATAATAATGCTGTTGCAACCGCAAGACATAGAAAAACTACAGAAGGCTATAAACTAGAACGATTTGCGGTCCCAGATACTGTAAGAGGTCAAGGATATGGACATATGGTACTTAAAGCAATATTAGATGATTTGAAAAGCTTTAATGAAACAATCTATATGCATGCTCAATCAGAAGTTATACCTTTCTATGAAAAGATGGGATTCATCAAAGAAGGTATTGAATTTAAAGAAGCCGGAATAATGCACTACAAAATGCTATTAAAACACTAAGAGATCATATCCCTTGAAATAATTTTTGTTGTCCAACCATAAGCATCCTTGAATTTACCTCTCTGGATGCCTTGCATTTCTTCTTTTAATCTTAATGCAAAAGAATCTTCAGCAGTTGGAAGAATCATCTTCTTTTCTCTAAAAGTAATAGATGTGATAGGACTTACAGCAACAGCTGTTCCTGTCCCAAATACTTCCTTTAATTGTCCAGCATCATAAGCTTCTACAAGATCATGGACAAGTACTTTTATTTCTTCTACTACTATTCCAATATCTCGAGCAAGAGTTATAATACTATCCCTAGTAATGCCATCTAAAATACTATCAGAAAGCTTAGGGGTAATTAATTTATCTCCAATTCTGAACCAGATATTCATAGTGCCACATTCTTCAATATATTTATGCTCTTTGGAGTCCATCCAGATCACCTGCTGAAAACCCTTAGAATTCGCCAATTTTGTGGGATAGAATGTGGCTGCATAATTACCAGCAGCCTTAGCAAAACCTACACCACCTTTTGATGCTCTTGTATAATGTTCCTCAATAACTAGATTCACCTCATCTGGATAATAAGTTGTAGTTGGTGAGGTAATAATAATAAATGTAAACTCTTCCGAAGAAGAAGCCTTAATACAGTTACTAGAAGCAAAAATAAAAGGACGAATGTATAAAGAGTAACCTTCTTCAGCTTTACACCAATCACTATCTAATAGAAGTAGTTTATCAATTCCATCCATAAAAATATCTTTAGGGATATCAGGAATTGACATACGAACAGCAGATCTATTTAATCTATTAAAATTTTCCTCTCTTCTGAAAAATAGCACTTCATTATTAGGATTCTTAAAAGCCTTCATTCCTTCAAAAATTGACTGTCCATAATGTAATACCTGTGAGCTAGGATTCATCGGTATCGGACCGTAAGGGAGAATCTCGGGTACTTGCCATTCGCCATTTCTATAATTACAGACAAGCATATGATCCGAGAAAACCCTACCAAAAGGCAAATCGGAAAAATCTATTAATTTTAACCTTGAATCTATTGTTCTTGTAATCTTCATTTTTTAAAAAGTAATGCAGGGATTTAATTGTGCAAATTTACAAAAAAAAAGAGGAGATTATTCTCCTCTTTCTAATACAAACTATTTAATTAGATTATTTATTTAACTACAACAAGTTTCTTAGTGCAAATAGATAAACCATGAATATCAGCAATATTAACAAAATAGTGACCAGTATCTAAATCAAAATTCTTAACTATAATGTGGTTGCCCGTTGAGAGATCTATAACCTCAGAAGAAATCTTAACCCCCAATATACTATAAATATCTAATGTGATAGCCTGTCCTTCTTCTAAAGTAACAGGTAATGTAAAGCTATTATTTGCGGGGTTAGGATATATTTCATCTGCATTTAAGATACTTACTTCATCTAAAGATGTTGTTAAACTCACTTCTATCTGAACTGTTTCATCAAAATAAAAGAAATTATCAGACGCCCTGAAAACCACAGTATATGGTTGTGATCGCACCTGATTTACATTTGGAGTCCACGATAAAGTTCCTTCAATCTCATTTCCATTACCAGTATAGATTGAAGTAAATATTGCAGGATTCGCTATCTCAAGAGGTTCACCATAAACTTTCATGGTTACTACATCAGAAACATCAGCATCAGATGCCAATACAGTGATATTATAATTCTGACCAGGCATTATTTCCACATAAGGATATCCTAGATTATTAGTTGGAGGAGCCTGCATATAAGTAATGCTAGGTACTGCATTAGTAGAATCTGAAACAACTACAAATTGCATGTCTCGACTCATAGCACCAACTAACATCCCATTCCTATACTCTTCAATTACAAAAGATGCAACAAAATTACCTACCATTTTAGGGCTCCAAGTAATTTGACCTGTGATAGTATCCATTGCAAAGACTCCATTTGCATTTGAATAAAGTATAGTGTCTGACAAATCTTCATAACCAGAAACAATACCACCACCAGAAAGTGGAGTTGAAAGGCCCCAAACTAACGAATCTCCATCTATATCAAAAGGAATTGGATTATATTGCCAAACTGTGTTGGCAGGCAAGTAGATTACAGGAGGAGCTAAATATGTTGGTGATGAATTAGGATTAGCACTATCAACATTCACATAAGTTAAAAAAGTCATGTTCTCACTCAAAGGATTAGCCATATTAATGATTGCTTCATTTCTACAGCAATGACTCCATTTAATCATATAATATCCATTAGAAGGGAATATGATAGAATCAGCAAAATGATAAATCTCTACACCATAAACAGATGACATAGATGTAACTGCACCACTTGCCCCTAATGTAATTGAATCTAAAGAAACAAAATTATATGTTCCTGCCGTATCAAGCTTGAAAATTTCAACATATTGATGAATCGACATTGGGATACCAAGAGTATCTCTATATACATCCAGTTCTAAAAAATAGTGAGAACCCGTAGTATCTGAACTTAAATATGTAGCAGAAATCTGTCCACCCATCAAATGAGTTGCATAAGATGACGTTACTATCATAATCCCTATCATAAAAGCAATTAGTTTCTTCATAATATCTTGATTTTTTAAATTAATATTTTACAATATTAGAAAAAAACAAATAAAACTGCAAATAAAACTGCAAATCAAAATGCAAAAAAATCAAGAAGCCTTACACATCCAAATAATATAACTATTTAATGGGAATATAATACGTATAAATAAAAATCATCTTAAATTTGTCCGTATTCTAATAAGTAAGTAAAGATAATCACACAAAATATATGAGTAATAGAATAGTAGTAACCAATGATGGTTCACACTCCATATTTAATCCTAAGATAAATGAATGTTATCATTCAAAACATGGTGCAATTGTTGAAGCTGAACATGTATTTATAAAAAACGGCTTTTCAGCAGTTAACAAGCATAAACTAAATATACTAGAAGTAGGGTTTGGGACAGGGCTTAATGCACTGCTTACCTACCAAAAGACAATGCAAAAATTAATTAAAGTCAATTATCACGCAATTGAACCATGCCCTGTAGATGAAGATTATTACATGAAATTAAATTTTACTGATCTAATTGGACTAGATAAAGAGAAACTATTAGACTTACACAATTGCACTTGGGAAGAAAGACATAGAATAAGTTCTTATTTCACACTCACAAAGAATAATACCTCATTAGAAAAATACAAGACTAATGTAAATTTTGATATCATCTATTTTGACGCCTTCTCTCCTGATAAACAGCCAGAAATTTGGGATGAAAAAATTTTCAAAAAGCTATATGGATTATTAAAAGATAATGGGTTTCTCGTAACATACTGCGCCAAGGGGGTCGTAAAACGGACTATGAAGAACGTTGGCTTTGAAGTTGTAGTCTTAGATGGGCCTCCAGGAAAAAGACAGATGACAAGAAGCAATAAATCTATTAGTGAAAGATAGTTTCTAAAACCAACTTAAAGCCTCTGTATCCACAATAAAATACTATAGGAAGCAACAGGAGTCCAACTAGTAAAATAGTGTTATCTCCATGTCTCTGATTATTAAAACCAATAAACAATGCTAAAGCAGCAAGAATAATACTTACTGAAAATCCAGAGAGCCACATCCCTCCTCTTATTAATTTTTCTTTATCCATTATAATTCCTAATAGCCTTTCTGACGGAACCATACTGCTTTAATAAAGATGTCGCAGTCTCGTGGCTTACATCTATCTCATTCATTATTATCTTTATTCCCCTATCTACTAATTTATTATTAGCAAGCTGCATGTCCACCATCTTATTTCCCTTTATCTTCCCTAACCTAATCATTACAGTAGTTGAGATCATATTTAGTACTAACTTCTGAGCAGTACCAGATTTCATTCGAGTACTACCTGTAACAAATTCAGGACCAACAACTACCTCAACCGGGTAGTCAGAAACCGCAGCAATAGAAGAATTACTATTGCAAACAATGCATCCAGTGGTTATCTTTTCCGCTTGACACTTCATAAGTGCGCCAACAACATAGGGGGTAGTCCCAGATGCTGCAATTCCTATAACTATATCATTTGAATTAATATTATGGGCCATCAGATCTTTCCATCCTAAGTTAATATTATCTTCTGCAAATTCTACAGCCTTTCGGATAGCCTTATCACCACCTGCCATTAAACCAACAACTAATCCATAATCTACACCAAAAGTTGGAGGACACTCAGAGGCATCTACAATCCCTAATCTGCCAGAGGTGCCAGCTCCTAAATAAAACAATCGCCCCCCATTCTTCATCTTAATAATAATCATATTAATAAGTTCTTCTATCTGAGGTATCTGTTTTTCTACAGAAATCGCTACTGTTTTATCCTCTCTATTAATATTGATTAATAGATCTGACACATCCATCTTGTCTAAGCCATCATAATTAGAATCAGATTCAGTAGTTCTTTGCATTTAATATAAAGATGGGAATTTCTCAGGATTCACTTCATGCATTATAGAATGTACTTTCTCAAATATATCCTCTACTGAAGGTTTTGTGAAATAATCACCATCCTTACCATATGGAGGTCTGTGTTCTTTAGCGGACAATGTCTGAGGTTCAGAATCTAAAAAATTATATGCATCCTGACCTTCAATTATTTGCTGTAGAATATAGGCTGAAGCACCTCCAGGAACATCCTCATCTATAACTAATAATCTATTTGTTTTCTTAATGCTTTCTGCAATATCATGAGATAGATCAAGAGGAACTAAAGTTTGTATATCAATCACCTCACTAGAAATCCCTGCTACTTCTAACTTTTCAGCAGCATCCATGACAACTCTCCATGTACTCCCATAAGTAACTAATGTAATATCATTTCCTTGCTTTGTAGTTTCAACCTTACCTAAAGGAACTCTAAATTCGCCAATATTATTAGGCGCCTTTTCTTTTATTCTATATCCATTCAGACATTCTATAACCATTGCAGGGTCATTAGATTGCATTAATGTATTATAGAATCCTGCAGCTCTTGTCATATCTCTTGGTACACATAAATACATGCCTCTTGTCCCATTAAGCAGCATTCCCATTGGGGAACCTGAATGCCAAATACCTTCTAATCTATGACCTCTAGTCCTAATAATCAAAGGAGTAAGCTGCCCCCCATGAGTTCTGTAAAATAAAGAAGATATATCATCAACCATTGGTTGAAAACCATAAATAACATAATCTAGATATTGCATCTCAGCAATTGGTCTTAGGCCTCTTAAGGAAAGACCAATTCCTTGACCAATAATCGTTGCCTCCCTAATTCCCGTATCAGCAACTCTAATTTCTCCAAATTTTGATTGCAAACCCTCAACGCCTTGATTAACGCCACCAATCTTCCCGACATCTTCACCAAAAATCATTGCTTCTGGTATAGAATCAAACATATGATGAAAATTATCTCTTAGAATAATTCGAGCATCGACTAACTCTGCATCTGAATCATAAGTTGGCTTCACCTCCTCAACCTTTAAAGCAGATGTATCTGTCTCATTATAAAGCTTTGTATTATAACGATTATGATTATCAGCATTAATACGATTAATAAAATCTCTTAGATTAGTTTTTTCAGGAATGTCATGACTAGTAAGCATACCTAATAGATTCCTTGCTTTACTTAAAAAATCTCTTCTAAAAATACCAAACATTGCCGATTGATTTAGATCAGTAATCCAATCTGCAATTTCTGGAATGTCAATCTGCGCTGAGATTGAATTGAAAATTCCTTTTAGTTCTTTCCAGTCCTCTTTAATTGGAGCTTGATATTCACTCCAAGCATCCTGCTTTGCTTTCTTGACAGCATCTATAGCTTTCTTTTCTATCGCCTCTAATTCCTTATTTTCAGCAATACCTGTTTCTAATATCCATTCTCTAAATTTCTTGATACAATCATAATCTTGCTCAAATTGCAATCTCTCTTTACTTTTATACCTCTCATGAGATCCAGAAGTCGAATGACCCGTAGGCTGAGTCATTTCAATAACATGGATAATTGTAGGAATATGATGTGCTCTTGCTAATTTCTCTGCCTCTTCATAAGCAGTAACTAACGACGGATAATCCCATCCTTTTACTTTTACAATTTCAAAGCCTTTTCCTTTATCATTATTTTGGAACCCAGATAAAACCTCTGAAACATCTGATTTTGTCATTTGAATATCATTTGCAACTGAAATACCATAACCATCATCCCAAATAGAAATAATAGCAGGAACCTGCAAAACTCCTATGGCATTCACAGCTTCCCAAAAATGACCTTCTGCACAAGAAGAGTTGCCGATTGTTGCAAATGCAATCTCATTCCCTTCATTAGTAAAACCAGGATTCCTTTCTGCTAAATTAGGATTTTCCCTATACACTTGTGATGCTTGTGCTAAACCAACTAACCTTGGAAATTGAGATGCTAGACAAGCCATGTCAGAAGTAGAGTTTTTTTGCTCCATCAAATTTCTCCAACTACCATCATCATTTAAAAATCTTGTTCCAAAATGATTCATCATTTGTCTTGAGCCTGAACTTGGTTCTCTATCTAGATCAGGATCGCCATATAATGCAGAGAACATTTGTTTTGGTGAATATTGCCCAATAGCGGTCATTAATGTCTGATCCCTATAATATCCCGCACGAAAATCACCATCTCTAAATACCTTAGCTAAAGCTACCTGAGCTAGCTCCTTGCCATCACCAAAAATACCAAAGCTACCCTTCCCGGAAAGCACATCTCTTCTTCCTTGGGCGCCACTTTCTCTAACCTCACAAACTAATTTATAATCAGACAGAATGGAATTTTTAAATTGGTCCTTTGAAATTCTTTTTTCTTTAGATGAATTAATACTCATTTCTTTAATATATTAGATTATTAAGAGTGCAAAATTAGTCAAATTTTATGATTTTTATCCTGTTTATGAAAATTGAAAACCTAAAAAAATATTTTTTTCTTTATTTTATATATATTTTACAAAAGATTTTTATTTTTGCAGCCCTCAATAATGAGGACTAACCACAGAGATGGTTTAACCAAATTTAAAAAAATGGCAACAAGAATCAGATTAGCAAGACACGGAAGAAAGAAAAGAGCATTTTACCACATTGTAGTCGCAGATACAAGATCCCCAAGAGATGGGAAGTTTATTGAAAAATTAGGGACTTATAATCCTAATACTAACCCAGCAACAATTAATATAAACTTTGATAGTGCAGTTACATGGCTACTAAAGGGAGCTCAACCTTCTGACACTGCTAGAGCAATCCTATCTTATAAAGGAGTAATGATGAAAAAACACCTCCTAGCTGGTGTAGCTAAAGGTGCATTCAATGAGGAAGAAGCTGAAAAGAGATTTATAGCCTGGATGGAAAGTAAAGAAGCACAAGTTGCA
>PCBP01000057.1 GCA_002730985.1 Flavobacteriales bacterium
ATTAAGATAATTAACTCTAAACCATTTAATTTCTCACTCCACTTCCAAAGAATCCAACTTTCTCTGAGTGTTTTAAAGATGGATAATAATTATACTTTGGCATTCTTTGAAGAGAAGATATCTTACTTAATAGAAGCCAATAAAATTATCAATGGCAGTATTAAGATACATATTAGTAGAAGAGGTAAAGGTAGATACTTGCCAAGATCAAATGATCTAGATTTACTTATTAGTTTTATTAAAGGCAGTGAATATATAAGAAATGATGCTATTTCTTTATGTTTCTACGGGCAGGAATATAAAGGTGTTGGTTCTTTGTCAAATATTAAATCTTCCAATGCTTTAGTTTCAGTTCTAGCTTCAATATATGCCTATGAGAATAATTTCGATCATGCTGTCCTATTAAATCATTTGGGCAATATTGTTGAGGCAGCACATGCTAACATCTTTATTGTAAAAAATCAGAAAATATACACACCGCCACTTACTGATGGTTGTGTTGATGGAACTATGAGAAGATGGGTAATTACTGAATTAGATGTTTCTGAAAAATCAATTCTCCAAGATGAGATTCTAGATGCGGATGAGGTATTTGTTACTAACGCAACAAGTGGGTTAGTCTCAGTAAAGATTATAGAAAATAATTCCTTTACATCTTTTAGTATAGCTAATTTTATTCAACAAAAGTTAATTAATTCAAGCTTGGATCTTTAGGTATATTTGCCCAGATAGCATACTTTTCACTCTTGGTCTTTATTAGGTCGCTCCAAAGTTTCTCTGTAGAATTTTGCATACAAAGATTAATATTGGGTTCATGTGTTATCCAGCCATCTTTTTTAATTTCATGGTTTAACTGATCTTTTCCCCAGCCTGAGTATCCAGCAAAGAATCTTATATGATTTTTTGCGACCTTATCTTCAGTAATTAATCTTAGTACTTGATCGAAATCTCCACCCCAGTAGAGCCCTTTAATGACCTCTTGCGTATTTGGAATCATATTTCCTAATGTATGAATAAAATGAATAGCATTCTTCTGAACTGGACCTCCAATGTATATAGGAAAGTTATTTGATGGTATATCATCTATTATCTGATTTAAGTCAGTTTTACTAGCTTGGTTTAATATCAATCCTACACTCTCACTATTAGTATGATGTGTAATTAGGACAACACTTTTGAAAAATACTGGATCACTTAAAGATGGCTCGGAAATTAATAATTGACCTTTCTTGATATTAAGCATAATTTAAGATATCTTTGTTAAAGTTTTGTTAATATATAATTTGATAGCAAATATATAATGGATTTAAAAAATATGAGATCAGATTATCAGAAATCAAAGATTAATTTTGATAATTTAGATGACAATCCTATTACTTTCTTCCTTAAGTGGTTTCATGAGGCTTTAGAAATTAGTGATAATGAGGCGAATGCTTGTGTTTTGTCTACCGTTTCTTCTGACCATAAGCCATCTTCACGGGTAGTATTGTTAAAAAATATAAATGATAGAGGATTCACTTTCTTTACCAATTTTGAGAGTGAAAAGTCAATTGATATTGAGAATAATAAGAATGTGGCGCTTAATTTTTATTGGCCAGAATTAGAAAGACAAGTAAGGATAAGTGGGGAGGCAGATAAAATAAATCACAAGGATTCGGATGCTTATTTTAGAAGCAGACCAAGAACAAGTCAGTTAGGAACATGGTTAAGCAATCAAAGCACTTCAATTAGTTTAGATCACAATTTTACAGAATCATTAACGAAATTAGAAGCTAAATTTAAAGGGAAGGAGGTTATTCGGCCTTCACACTGGGGTGGTTATTGTATTGATGTTGATAAGATAGAGTTTTGGCAAGGAAGACCTTCTAGATTCCACGATAGAGTTTTGTATGAATTTGATACAGATAATTGGAGTAAAAGGAGGCTGGCTCCCTAATATCACTTCCATCTTAGATTAAGCAAAATAATCTTATTTTTTTGCAGTCGTTTTTTTCTTTACTGTTATTTTCTTTTTAGGCTCTGCTTTCTTTTTAGGCTCTGCTTTCTTTTTGGTAGGAACAATAACCGCTACATCAGTCTTCCTAGGTCTGGAAACTCCATAGCTTCCTCTGAATATTTTACCTTTTCTTGATTTTTTATCTCCTCTTCCCATGTTAGATTTATTTTTTACAAAGATATAAATTATTATTTAGCGTATTTCTCGAGGTACTTTTTTTCAATTTCTGGTGCTGCTTTAATGCTGTTTCTTAACCACTGTAGCATCACCTTATTTTGCTGATCCATTGGTAGTCCCCAGTCAATATCAGATCTTCGCATTTTATAGGTTAGATGTTGCAGCGATAATGATACTGAAACCGAAATGTTATAACTTTCAGTAAATCCATACATTGGTATTTTCATTTTTTTATCTGCAAGTTCTAATGTTTGTTTGCTACATCCTTTCACTTCAGATCCAAAAAATAGAGCTATTTTCTTTTCTGTTATGTCTAGATCATATAGACTACAATCTGTTTCATGTGGAGTAGTAGCAATTATCTGATACCCTTCTGCTCTTAGTTTCTTAATAGCTTCTATACTATTATGTTTATATTGATTATATCTTTTTGTTGTGATCCATTTTTCTGCACCCATCGAAACTTCCGAATCATCATTAAAGAAGTTATCATTCTCTATTATATGTACATCCTGTATCCCAAAACAATCTGCTGATCTTATTGATGCAGAGATATTTCTTCCTTGAAAGATATTCTCAAGTACGATGGTAAGGTGCTGGGTTCTTTCTTTAATTTTTGCTTCAAAAAGTTCGCGTCTTTCCTTAACTACAAACTCTTTAAGATGCTCTGCTATTTCATGAGTTAATATACTCATGCTATTTTGTGATCTTTGTTTATCTTTCTTCCTTGGAGAAATTTTTGGATTGTCATAGGCTTCTTCCCTTCTACTTGTAGATTTAGAATAGAAATTGCATCTTTATTGGTAATTATATGTAAGTAGGTTTTATTGTCCGTTTTAATAGTTAGCGGATTTATTGATTCTGATTTAACAACCTCTGTTAAATGCAATTTAATTCTTTTCTTATTGACGTATTTTTCTTCTAGGAAAAACCAGGCTGAGGGACAAATTGCTACATCTTTTAGCATGGTGTTTTCATCTATGAATGGGGAAAGGCCTCTTACTAAGTTGTGAATATCAACAGCTGATTTATTCCAATTAATTTTCAGTAGTTCTTTTGTTAGTTTGGGAGCGTCTATGATGACTTTATCAGATTGTTGCCTTTGCTCTACTGAATTATCTTTAATCGAATTGATGGTGCTAACAAGAAGATCATTGCTTTTATCTACTAATATTTCATGTAATTGTCCAGCTGTAGTTTTATTAGTTATTTTAACTCTACTTTGTTGAATAATTGGACCTGAGTCAATATTATTGTCAATGAAGAAAGTGCTAATTCCAGTCTCTTTCTCCCCATTAATTAGCACCCTATTTATTGGCGCTGCACCTCTGTATTTAGGCAGCAATGAGGTGTGAAGGTTTATAGTTCCTTTTGATGGTATTTCCCAAACAATTTCAGGAAGCATCCTAAAAGCTACGACAACAAATAATTCTGCTTGGAGAACTTTAAGTGCAGAGACAAACTCACTGGACCTTAATCTTTCAGGTTGTAAAACAGGTATATTCTTTTCTAGTGCAACTTCTTTAACTGCGCAATTTTTCAGATCTTTTCCTCTGCCCTTTTTACTGTCAGGGGGAGTCACAACTCCAACTATCTCATATTGACTATCAATCAAATATCTTAGGTTGTTTGCAGCAAAACTTGGTGTTCCAAAAAAAATGATTTTCATAAGACAAATTTATCTTTTCCGTTGATATTTGCTGCCAAATCTGGTAATTTATTTCTATTAACTAGAGATAATATAGATTATCTAATTTTTTATTTTTTTGGATGCTTATACTTTACTATACATACATCGCATATGCTACATTCTTCTGATTCCATTTCGCCAAAATATTGTAGTAAGAGTTGGCTTCTGCAGATATCCTTCTTTTTTATATAATTTACAATATGCTGTAACTTTTCATTTTCATAGATCTTTCTTTCTTCCCATTTCTTTTTGTTGACTTGCAGATGGTCTAAATCTTGCCGAACTTGCAGAAATGTAAGTTGTGAAAGATTATTTTCCTCTTGATATTCTAGTATGTCTAATTGTTGTAGCTTAATTAGTATTTCTCTCACATTATTAACTGAGCTATTTAGTTGGGTTGCAATTTTTTCTTCGTTAATTACAACAAGATGATTCAAAATATTACTATGAGATCTTAATAGTAATTTTATAAAAGAATCATAAAGTTTATTTGTTATTTGGAATCTGTATAGATCTGTAATAGTAGTTGTGATTTTTACTTTTGAAGGTGAGTGTATCCCGTCAGAAAGCTTTACTTTCTCTTCTTTTTCTAGATATTTAAGGATATTGTATACCTTCAATATATTTATCTTATATCTTTCACTAAATGCTACAATATTGAAAGGAATTGGGTCCTCAGGGAAATCACCTACAGCGATTTGAAGATAATTTGCTATATTTTGATAGCCTTCTACTATTTCATCTATCTTTGGGTACTTTAATTTTAGTAAGTCTTCCTGTTTACTAATGTCACTATTGTTTGCAAGCAAATATGCATAGGCTGTTTTTCCATTTCTGCCAGCCCTTCCTGCCTCTTGGAAATAAGCTTCAATTGTAGATGGCAAATCCATATGTACGACAAGTTTAACATCTTCTTTGTCAATCCCCATCCCAAATGCATTGGTGGCAACCATGATTCTTGTCTGATTATTAGTCCAGTCTGCTTGTCTTTTGGTCCTAACCTCAGATGGTAAACCACCATGATAGTAGTTGACAGAGAGGCTATTATTAATCAGGAAGTTAGTTAGATTTTTAGCTTTTTTTCTAGTGCCTACATAAATGATTGCAGAACTCTTTATTTTATTCAACACTTTGAGTAATCTAGAATTCTTATCTTCAATATTATCAACTATATACGACATATTACCTCTGAAGAATGAGGATTGTATTAAATTTTCTTCTTTAAACAGAAGATTGTTTTGGATATCCTTGATTACATTATTAGTAGCAGTGGCAGTTAGCGCTAATATTGGCGTCTCATCTATGATTTTTCTTATCTCGAAGATATGACGGTAAGAGGGTCTGAAATTATGCCCCCATTCTGATATACAGTGAGCTTCATCAATTGCAATCAGGTTGATATTCATTTCTTTAATTCGGCTTTGTACTAGATTGTTATGTAATCTTTCAGGAGATAAGTATAGGAATTTTACGCCACCATAGATACAATTAGTTAGTGCTGTATCGATTTCAGAATAATGCATATCACTAGTTATAGATACTGATTT
The DNA here is from genome assembly GCA_002730985.1 of Flavobacteriales bacterium. GTDB lineage: Bacteria > Bacteroidota > Bacteroidia > Flavobacteriales > BACL11 > BACL11. Next base: position 5,411 of record PCBP01000057.1, read on the forward strand.
TATCCCTTTTGACTGTAAGTGTCTGATTTGATCATTCATTAGAGCAATAAGTGGGGAAATAACTAAACATGTTCCTTCTTGCATAAGAGTAGGAATCTGGTAGCAGATAGATTTTCCGCCACCAGTTGGCAATATAGCAAGTGTGTCCTTCTTTTGGAGCACTTGTTCTATAACTTCTTCTTGTTTTAAGCGAAACTGAGTGTGCCCCCAATATTTTATTAATACATCAGTTATTTTCATCAGAACCAAAAGTACAAAATAAAAAATACCTCTAGCAGATGGAAGTTTTTAGAGTTAGGTTTATAGCCTTTTATTTATGATCAGCTAAGAATCGTTCAGCATCCAAGGCAGCCATGCATCCAGTCCCAGCTGATGTTACTGCTTGGCGATATACATGGTCGGCTACATCACCTGCAGCAAAGACACCTGGTATTTTAGTCTTAGAGCTACCTGCCTCAATAATTAGATATCCATTCTCATCCATTTCTAATTGTCCTTTAAATAGATCAGTATTTGGTTTGTGCCCAATGGCTACAAAGAAACCTGAGGCTGGAATAGTAATTTCTTCATTATTTTTATTATTCACAGCAGTTACGCTTTGAACTCCTATGGCTCCAGGCTCCCCATTAATACTTTTAGTTTCATGATTGAAAAGAATTTCAAGATTTGGGGTATTAAACACCCTATGTTGCATCGCCTTAGAAGCTCTCATTTCATCTCTACGAACTAACATAGTCACTTTAGTACACATTTTTGCAAGATAAGTAGCTTCTTCGGCAGCAGTATCTCCTGCGCCAACCACTACAACCTCCTTGCCTTTGTAAAAGAATCCATCACAAGTTGCACAAGCAGACACACCATATCCATTTAATCTTTCCTCATCTTTCATTCCTAGCCATTTAGCAGAAGCACCTGTTGCAATAATAACAGTTTTTGCAAGTAGGTTAGTTGACTCATCAATTTCAACTTTAAATGGGCGATTAGAGAAGTCTACTTTCGTGACCATTCCCCATCTAGTATCTGTTCCAAATCTTTCAGCTTGAGCTTTAAAGTCTTCCATCATTTCAGGTCCCATGACTCCATCTTTATAGCCAGGATAATTGTCAACATCAGTAGTTGTGGTTAACTGTCCTCCTGGTTGTAATCCTTGAATAACAACTGGTTTCATATCTGCTCTTGCCGCATAGATTGCTGCGGTATAGCCAGCAGGACCAGAGCCAATTATTAGTACTTCTACTTTTTCAATTTCTTTATTCATTTTTCATTTTTTTGAAAATTAAAATATATCTCCTATCTCTGGATTATATTCTCCGAAAATAGTTGTGTCAATTACTATAGGTACTTTATAATAAACTGGGCTGTATCCTGTCCATATTCCTAAGCCACCATTAATATTGCTTACTAAGTTTGCAGGCTCTGCAAATGGGTTTCCATTTGTACCCCCTTGTCTAACTAACCCTCTCCAAAATTTCATTGATGGCTCATCTATTTGACAAAATTTGATCAGAACAACATCTTTTTCTCGAAGTAATGTATCTCCATTAGAACATTCTCTGTAGTGAGAACTATTATATTTTCCTGTTGGAAAATTGCCATTTTTACTAGGTCTTGGAAAGTATGTCTCAAAAGTTTGTCCATTAATCAAAATATCACTACCCGAATCTACTAATCTTAATATTTGATCTTCATTATTTTTACTTTTACAGCTATCTTCACTAAAACTATAGTGTTCTAATCTTTTGCTTTTAATTAATATGTTGTTTTGCTGATTAGCAGGGTCGGAGTAAATGGCTCTTATATCACATTTATAAGCTCTTTCATCTGTTTCACTTTTCTCAACCCAAAGACAATCTAATGGTGTTGATTTTGGAATGAAAGTTTGTGCTGTAATAAGTTGATTTTCCCACTTGATTTCTAAATAATATGTTAGTTCCTCTTTACTAAAATCGTAATTACCAGGATTAGTTATTACATCAATTAATTCACTTGGCTCAATAGTATAAAGAGGTATTTCTTCGCCAATAAATTCTTCTGATATTTGTGGGTCTAATAACTCAAGAGGTTTGTTGACTTTCAATCCTGATTCATCAAAATACCAAACATTTATTGAGTCTACATTATTTACAAATAACTCATTATAAGTATTTGTGTTAATCTGATCAAAGTATCCTTGATTTTTTGTCAGGATGACATAAGGAGGGTAGCCTGGCTCAATATACCCTTCTACAACTAGTTTGATATCTACTTGTTGTAATTCTAACGTAATTTCTTCTTGACATGAAATAAGAAAAAAACTAAGCAAAAAAATTAAATAATATCTCATAATTTAAAAATTAAAGTTCCAGGTGATAGATGGTAAAATTGGAAATATGGACACTTGATATGCTTTAGGTATTAGATTGCCTTGTTGTATACTTCCGTTCTCTACGCCTTCTGGAGTTTCTAATGCAAAATAAATAAAGTAAGGGTTTTTTCTACTATATACGTTATATATTGAGAAGTTCCATGAAGATTGGAATCTTCTTTTCTTTTTTGGAGTATATGTAGCGCCAATATCAAGTCTGTGATAAGGGTCCATTCTGAAGCCATTTCTAGAAGTGTACTCAGTGTAAATATTTTCGCCAATCACGTATCTTTCTGAAGGAAGTGTAATTGCATTCCCAGTTGCATAAACAAAGACACTACTTAAGTTCCATTTTTCAGATAATTTATGATTAACTGTAATAGAAAGGTCATGCCTTCTATCATATTTAGCTGGAAATGCTACACCTTCATTTACTTCATCAAAATATTTTGTTGTCTTAGATAGGGTGTATCCAATCCATCCCGTTGTTTTTCCTTTGTTCTTTTTGATTAGCAATTCAATCCCATAGGAATCACCATCACCGAAAGTAAAAGAATCATCACTATTTGAATTTGTATTATCTTCAGGAAGCACGCCTTCTTTATATTCAATAAGATTCGTCATTTCTTTATAGTATGCTTCAATAGAAGTTTCATACATATTATCATTTAGATTCTTGAAATACCCTAATGCATATTGGTCGGAAAATTTTGGTTTTATGCCTGAAGAACTTGGAATCCAGAGATCAGTCGGTAAGCTTACGCTAGATGTTGATGCAAGATGAATATATTGATAATTTTGAGTGTATGCTGCTTTTATTGAACTAGTAGGATTTATTTTATATCTCATAGTTAATCTTGGTTCTAATCCAAAATAATCTTTTCCTCCAGTTCGCACACCTGTTATGCTATCAGTAATTAGATCTTGAAAATAAGAATATCTTAATCCAGCATTTACTTTTAATACATCTGAAATGTCAAAATCATCTGATAGGTATAAGGCAGCCTCATTTGAATATTGTTTAAATATCTCCTCGGGCTCGAAAACTACATCTCCAGATCTTCCACTAGCATTTCCTGGGGTAAACTCATGATAAGTATAGTTAGCCCCAAATTTAACAGAATGTCTTTGATTAGGTTGATATAAGAAATCAACCTTACTATTCCAATCGTTGATTCCTGAGAATATTTTTAATTCAAATTCTTGTTGTGCAATGTTAAATTCAAATCTATAATCAGTGAATATGAGTGATGTATTCATAAATAATTTATCATTAAATAGATGATTCCATCTTAATGAAGTTGTTGCATTACCCCATGGTATTTTTATTGCAAAACCATTATCTGTATTTGCAAAATTAAAAACATCTCTACCAAAGTATCCGCTTAGATAAATCCGGTCTTTATCAGATATTCGGTAATTTATCTTAGTTGTAAGATCATAAAAATAGTAGCCTGAACCATTAAATGCATTATCATCAGGTATAAATGGGTCTGTCAAAACATCGATATAAGTCCTTCTTCCAGAAATAATAAAGGAGCTTTTTTCTTTTTGTACAGGACCTTGTATCGTTAATCTTGAAGAAAGTAGACCAATTCCGCCATCTATTTCATATTTTTTATTGTTGCCATCTTTCATGGTTATATCTAGAACAGATGAGAGTCTGCCTCCATATTCTGCTGGCATTCCGCCTTTGATTATATTAATATCTTTAATAGCATCTGCATTAAACACTGAGAAGAATCCAAAAAGATGAGCAGCATTATAAACTACTGCTTCATCTAGTAAAATAAGATTCTGATCTGGGCCTCCTCCTCTAACATAAAGTCCTGAATTTCCTTCCCCGCCTGATTGAATCCCAGGTAATAGTTGTGCTGATTTTAGAATATCAATTTCTCCAAGGATTACAGGGAGTTGTTTAATATTTCCAACTTCTAGTTTGACTTGGCTTATATTAGAACTGCTAACATTTTTATCTAATCTTTCTCCAGTTACAATTACTTCTTCAGTTAATATAGCATCATTATTTAATCCGATATTTAATCGGAGATCTTTATTTAAGCGAATGTTCTTAGTAATAGATTTATAACCAATAAATGAATAGATGATTACGTAGTCCCCTTCTTTCATGGTTAAAGAATAGAATCCATATTGATTACTGGCAGTACCTTTATAGCTCTCTTGATCATAAATAGAGACGCCAATTAAATTTTCTCCTGATTCGTTATCTTGAATATAGCCACTAATAGTGTACTGTTCTTGCGCAAAACCTACTAATGAATACAATAGAGGTATTATTAATAGTATTGTTTTTTTTATGTTATTTAAATAAGTAGAGCGCAACATCAATCTTCTTGAAATTCAGCTACAAAAAAACAAAACTAATTTCAATTTAATGATGATATTTTGAAATAAATTTATTGAAAATATACAGTTGTTTGTTAGACTAATTTTATTTAATTTTACGAAAAATATAAATTATGAAAAGATTGTTTTTGATTTTAAGTTTATGTGTATTTAGCTTGGCAAATGCACAGAATGGCTTATTAAATGGCACAGGATATGCCCCTAACTTTACAGTGACTGACTTAAATGGGAATACATATACTATTTATGATTATCTAGATAGTGGATATGTTATGGTGTTAGAATTAATGAGTGTGTCTTGTGGGCATTGCCAGTCGCATGCTGCAGGAACTGAGAACTCTTATATAGCTAATGGACCTAGTGGAACAAATGTTGCCCGATTCTTAGGATTAGAAGTTAATCCTTCAACTGATAGTACTGCAGTAGCTAATTTCGCTAGCACCTATAATGTTACATTCCCTATCGCAAATAATGTGTCGCCAACCGCTATTAATTATGAATTATATTACACGCCAGGATATTATGTGATCTATCCTGATTATACATATACCACTATTTGTGCTGCTTCTTGTGTTACGGCTCAGAATTATATAACTATAGAAGGCTTATTAAATGCCTCTATAGCAGCATGGACTCCTCCCGTATATGGATGTATGGATAGCACAGCATCTAATTACGATCAATTAGCTACTGTTAGTAATGATAGTTGTGACTATACATCATATACGATTACTACAATTGGCATGAGTTTCTCCCCAGACACTATAGTTTGTGATGTAGGAGATACTATTAGTTTCATATTAGGAGGGAGTCATAATGCTGTAGAGGTAAGTGATAGTACTTGGTTGGCAGGAGGTAATACGCCACTTTCTGGAGGTTTTAGCTTTGGTTATGGTACAGCAGGTATGTATATACCAGATGACTGCCATACTTTCTATTATGTTTGCCAACCACATTCTCAGGCAGGAATGAAAGGAGTTATTATTGCACATCATCCTCCAGTTTTTGGTTGTACAGATTCACTTGCATTTAACTATGATTCTTTAGCAACTGTAGATGATGGCACATGTACTTATACATATGATGTTACTTTTCAATTAGACATGAGTACTGTTGACACTGCTTTATTTACTATTCCTGAAATTAATGGAACATTTAATAATTGGTGTGGGCCTTGTGCCCCTATGTCTGATCCTGATGGGGATAATATTTGGGATTATACTATTGCTTTGCCAGATGGTTATTATGAATTTATATATACTGCAGATAGTGTTAATATTATAGAAAATTTATTTCCTTCATTGTGCACTGTTTCTGGGTGGGGTTATACAAATAGAACTTTAAATATTGTTGGGGATACTACATTGCCTGTTGTATGTTGGGAATCTTGTTGGGAATGTAATTTTATACCAGTTCTAGGTTGCACTAGCCCAATATATTGTAATTATAATCCACTTGCTACAATTTATGATGGCAGTTGTGCTGGCTTTGCTGGTTGTATGGATCCGCTTTATGCTGAATATGACTCTATTGCTACATGCGATGATGGATCGTGTAGCACCTTATCTACATGCAATGAAGATGCTCCAACAGGCCTATATGCTAGTAATGTTGTCCATAATAGAGCAACTATTAATTGGGATAATATAAACTCTAATGTATGTAGTGTTGATCAGTATAGAATCCAGTATAGAGAAGTTGGAGCTAGTTCATGGTCACAAAAGACGATGTCAGGTCCAGTAGGTTCTTGTAATTTTGCCAGTCAGAAAACAGATAAGCTAATTCTTAATTTGACTGCTAATACTAACTATGAGTATCAG
>PCBP01000058.1 GCA_002730985.1 Flavobacteriales bacterium
AGAAAGTAATGAATTTATTAACTTCCGATTAGGATTATCGTTAAAGGTGGGCGAGGTGATAAAAACTTCTATGAGTCTATTGGGAGCCGGAGTTCCTGATAGAATGTAAGGTGTTTTAATAAGCTTTTTATAGTATGAGCAAGATTTTGATTCTTTTATTTATTCCATTTGTATTTTTAGGGCAAGATGGTGCTTTTAGATACTTTATTTCTTTTAATGATAAAGCAGATACATCTTTTAGTAGTGATTATCCTGAGCAATTTTTATCAAAAAAGACGATTGCTAAGAGACAGAAATTTTCAATAGCAATTGATAGCACGGATTTGCCAGTTTCCTCGATATATATTGATAATATAAGATTAGCAGGTTTTGTAGTTGAGAATAGATCAAAATGGTTTAATGGTGTCATTGTTAGTACCTATGATAGTTTGCTAACCGCATCATTACACTATGAGTTTATTGATACTATAATTTTTTTTGGTAGTTGGCAAAATACTAAAGAGGTCACTGACAAGTGGCGTTTGGATTATGATATTTCTGATTATGGATTAGCTTCTAACCAGTTGCAGATGCTAGCGGGAGATTTAATGCATTCAAGAGGATTTAAAGGAAATGGCATTACTATTGCAGTTATTGATGCTGGTTTCTATAATGTTGATAAACTTAATGTGTTTTCTGATTTACAGAATCAGATCTCTAGCACTTATGATTTTATTGATGGAAATTTAAATGTGTATGATGATCATGATCATGGAATGATGGTACTTAGTACTATGGGTGCGAAAGGAATAATGACAGGTTCTGCTCCTGATGCTGATTATATTTTACTAAGAAGTGAAGATGTGTTTTCGGAGAATTTAATTGAGGAGTATATGTGGGTTTGTGCTGCCGAGTATGCTGATAGTTCAGGTGCTGATATTATTAATTCTTCATTAGGATACACTACTTTTGATGATGCAAACCAAAATCATACTTATACTGATATGGATGGCAACACTACTCCTATAAGTATAGGTGCTGGTATAGCTTCTGATAAAGGTATCATTGTAGTGAACTCAGCAGGTAATTCTGGTAATAGTGCTTGGCATTATATTGGTGCACCTGCGGATAATTTCAAGGTGTTAACAGTAGGTGCGGTTGATGTAAATGAAGAGTTTGCTTCATTCAGTTCATATGGCCCAAATGCTAATGGTGATGTAAAGCCTAATGTTGTTGCTCAGGGGAAAAATGCAGTTGTGGTTAATTCTAATAATGAGGTTATTACTGCTAATGGAACTTCTTTCTCCTCTCCTTTAACTGCAGGAATGATTGCTTGTTTATGGAGTTCTAATACTGATCATTCCGCTTCTAGCATCAAAGATGCAATCTATAATACTTCTGATAGATATCTCGATCCTGATGACCAGTTTGGTTATGGAATTCCTAATTATTATAGTGCCTATCAGTATTTAAATTATGATTTTACTATTCCCATTAATGGAAGCATAAGTGATGATGTGGGTTATATGGTCTATACTATTGATGGTAAACTTATTGATTCTGGAATTTTGTATTATAATAATATACAAGAAGCAGTAAAAATTATAAAACCTAAATTGCCTGGAATTTATATTATATCCTTAACCGCTGATGACTTTGAATTGAGTAAGAAGTTTATTGTGTTTGAGTAAAGATCCTATTTAGGAATTCTTTTAATTGTTCAGCTGTTCTCTTAGTAAACAGCTCTCCATCCTTCACATATGATATTTCCCCTCTTTCTTCTGATACTATTATGGCCACTGCATCAGATTCTTCTGTAATTCCTACTGCGGCCCTATGTCTCATTCCTAAACGTCCCGGTAGTTCATTACTATTGCTAACTGGCAAAACACTTCTAGCGCTTATTATTTTATTATCTCTAATTATAACTGCCCCATCATGCAAGGGACTGTTTTTGTAAAAGACACTTTCAATCATTGGCACTGAAATTGTTGCATTCATTTCAACGCCACTTTCACAGAAAACAGCTAGATCATCTATTTGAGTTAAAATCATAATAGCACCAGTTTTTGTTTTTGCCATATTTCCACATGCTTCTGCAATTACTGTGGTATTTAGATAATTATCGTGCGCTTTAGAGAAATTGAATTTAAATAGCCCTTTGTTTTTTAGTACTTTCCCTTTGCCAATTATCATAAGGAATTTTCTAAGTTCTTGCTGAAAAACAATTGCAAGAATGATTACTCCAAAGCCAATAAACTGACCTAGTATTTCACTTAGAAGTTGTAAATGAAAAGCTGAAACTAATTTCCATAACAGATAAATTGCAGCTAAGCCGATAAAGATATTTATTGCAACTGTTCCTTTAATGAGTTTATACAATTGATAAACTAAGATGGCGACAAGTGAGATGTCAATAATTTCAATAACACCTATGTTTAAAAATTCCATTAGTAATTATTTTTTGCGAATGTAGTAATTTTAATAGACTCAATTGCGGCTTTAACATCATGTACTCTCAAGATATTTGCACCATTTTGCAGTGCAATAGTGTTTATGATACTCGTTCCGTTTAGTGCTTGTTGTGGCGTTATATCTAGTAGATTATAGATCATGGACTTCCTGGAGGCACCTACTAGAATCGGCAGCCCAAGAGTCTTAAACTTAGCTAGATTATTTAATAGCTGGTAGTTATGCTCAATAGTTTTGCCAAAACCAAAACCTGGATCAATTACTATCTTATAGAATCCTAATTGACGTAACTTATCAATCTTATTCTCAAAGTATGTAAGAACTTCTTTAGTTGCATGCTTGTATGATGGATTTGTTTGCATATTCTTAGGTGTCCCTTGCATGTGCATGATTATATAGGGCACATTTAATTCTGCAATTGTTTGGAACATATCTTTATCCATTTCCCCAGCAGAGATGTCATTAATAATGTCAGCGCCAGCTTTTACACATTCTTTGGCTGTATGTCCCCAGAATGTGTCTATTGAAATAGTGATGTCTTTAAATTTATTTTTCAACAATTTAATTATGGGCAAGAGTTTCTTTAGTTCTGCTTCTGATGGAATCTGATCTGCTCCTGGTCTTGATGATTGTGCCCCAATATCAATGATTGAAGCTCCTTCATCTAACATAGTTTTGCATTTTAATATTATTTGCTTTTCATTAGTATATTCTCCTCCATCATAGAAGGAGTCTTTAGTGATATTTAGTATACCCATGACTATTGCATGATCTGTTGAAAAAATACTTGAATTGCTCTTCGTTGTTATGGCTTTTAAGTTCATAATTGATGTATATTTCGGCATTATTTAAAGATACAGATTAAATGAAACAAACAATTGCTGAATACGATTCAATAATAAAAAATTGTAAGGACATTTTTGCAAAGAAGATGAAAGATTATGGAAGTGCATGGAGAATACTTAGGATTAGCTCATTAACAGATCAGATCTTTATCAAGGCGCAAAGGATCCGTTCTATTGAACAGAAAGGCTTCCAAAAGATTGATGAGGGGACAAGAAATGAGTTTATAGGTATAGTTAATTATGCGATTATTGGTCTTATTCAATTGGATCTTGGTGTTAGTGAACAACCTGAAGAAATCAATTATGATAAGAGTATAAAAATTTTTGAGAAGCATGTAGTTATTGCAAAAGAACTCATGCTGGCTAAGAATCATGATTATGGTGAAGCATGGAGAGATATGCGTATAAGCTCTCTGACTGATTTAATCTTACAGAAATTGCTTAGAGTTAAACAGATTGAGGATAATAAAGGATCTACTTTAATTTCTGAAGGTGTAGATGCAAATTATTTAGATATGCTAAATTATGCTGTTTTTGCGTTAATAAAGTTAAATTAAATTTATGAAAACAAATAATAAAAAACTGGTATTTGCTTTAAGGATATTAATTTCGGGTTTATTCTTATTGTCAGCTTTTGCTAAATTGTATCCATCACCCATGTTTGGGATTACAAAAATATTTGAGCAGGGGCAATTGATTCCAATGGGATTCTCAGAAAGTTTGGCTCCATATTTTTCTAGATTTATTATTGGAGCAGAAATCTTTCTTGCAATTATGATCTTATTTGATAATTATCTGAGGAAGATAATTGTGCCCCTTTCTTTTATTATGATTACTGTTTTTAGTATCCATTTATCTACTCAAATTTTTGGTGATTCTGAGAACTGCGGATGTTTTGGGGAATTGATCCCTATGACACCATTAGAAGCACTTATTAAGAATATCTTCACTTTAATCATTTTAGCTTTTATTTATGTCAATATAGAGGATTTAAAGGGAAAGTTGTCAAATTTGATAGTGTTATTTTTTCTAATTTCTACAGTAATGTTTGCATCTCTTCCTGTTTCATTGCAAAGTAATGCTGTAGGAGATAGTTTTATTTCTTATGTAGAAAATAAAGATTTTAAAGGTTCAGAAGAAAGAAAGATTTTATGCTTCTTTGATGCGGGCTGTGAACATTGCCAGCATACTGCAAGGAGTTTAGATTCTCTGAATGGCTTAACAGATAATTTCCCAGAGTTGCATATTATTTTTTCAGATGCTGAAGAATATAATATCCCATCATTTTTTGAGTTTGCTGGAAACGAATATCCATATCAGGTAATGCCTTTTGCAAAATATGATACAGATGAGATTGATAGTTATATGGAGATTACTTTTCCAGATTATGATAATCCGGTTGTTATTTTGTATGATGGAACAAGACAAGTTAGGCTCTATGAAGGAACAGGAGAAAGAGGTTTTTCTGTTGAAGACCTTAAAAGAATTTTAGAAAGTAAAAAGTAAAGTTTGGTTACCTATATTTTTAAGAAGATGCAATATGCTATCCTTGTTCTATGGGGGGTGCTAACATTGGTTTTCTTTTTATTTAATGTATTACCTGGGGATCCTGCTCGTATGATGTTAGATAAGCGGGAAGATTCGAATCAGCTAGCTATTATAAAGAAGAAGTATGGTTTTGATCGCCCTTTAGGTGAGCAGTATGCTCTGTATTTGAATGATGTTTCACCTGTTTCATTACATCATAATACTCCTAATTCTTTCACATCATTATCTAATGGAAAATATCAATTCAAACGATTATTTTCGATTGCTGATTACACCTTAGTTTTTAAAGCCCCTTATCTTAGAGAATCTTTTGTGAGGACTGGTACTCCTGTCTCAATAATAGTATTAGAAACCTTTAAGAATACTTTAGTTTTGGCATCTTCCTCTATAGTTATTGCGTTGTTTATAGGAGTAATTTTAGGTGTCATCTCTGCGCTTTATAAGGACACTTTCTTTGATAAGTTAGTATTGTTTATTTCAGTAATAGGGATGTCATTACCTTCTTTTCTTGCATCAATAATAATTGCTTGGTTATTTGGTTTTGTTCTGAATAGCTATACTGGTTTAAATATGACAGGGAGTCTTTATGAGGTTGATGATTATGGAAGGGGTTTGTTTTTACAAATCAACAATCTAATTCTGCCAGCAATTACATTAGCAATCCGCCCATTATCTGTTATAATACAACTTTGCAGAAATTCTTTGTTAGAGGTGCTTTCTATGGACTATATAAGGACAGCTACTGCAAAAGGGTTAAGTAAATTCTTGGTAATTTTTAAGCATGCCTTAAGTAATGCATTGAATCCGGTGATAACAGCAGTTTCAGGTTGGTTTGCATCAATGTTAGCGGGTGCTGTTTTTGTGGAATATATTTTTGCTTGGAATGGTATAGGTAAAGAGATAGTTGATGCTTTAAACAAGCTAGATTTACCTGTGGTTATGGGTTCAGTACTATTTATTTCCTTGATTTTTGTAATAATTAATATAATCGTAGATTTAATTTATGGGTGGCTTGACCCCCGCATAAGACTTAATTAAAATGAGAAAGAACATAGTTGCAGCTAATTGGAAAATGAATTTAGATAGAGTTGAAGGTATTACTCTTGTAGAAGATATCTTAGGAAAGATATCCTTAGACAGCAAAACAGAAGTTGTTCTTGCTCCTTCATTTATTCATCTATATAAGTTAGGAAAGATGTGTGATGATAGAAGAAATATATTTATAGCATCACAAGATTGTAGTGCAAGCAATAAAGGTGCTTTTACTGGAGAAGTTTCAGCTGAGATGATAGCTTCATGTGCTGCTAAATATGTCATTTTAGGGCATTCAGAGAGGAGAACAAATTTTAGTGAAACAAATGAGTTATTGAAATTGAAGGTTGGGCAAGCATTAGCAAATAATTTAGAAGTAGTCTTCTGTTGTGGAGAGAGTTTAGAGCAAAGACACAGTGGAGCCCATTTTGAATGGCTTAACTCACAGATATCGGATAGTTTATTTCATTTACTAGCTGAAGATTTTTCTAAGATCGTTATAGCATATGAGCCAATCTGGGCAATTGGAACTGGGGTTACAGCTAGCTCTGATCAGGCGCAAGAGGCTCACAACTTCATTCGAGATATTGTTAGAAAGAGATATGGCGGTAATGTTGCTAATGACACTTCAATTTTATATGGTGGAAGTTGTAATCCTGTTAATTCTGCTGAATTATTCTCTCAGCCAGATATTGATGGAGGTTTGATTGGTGGAGCATCATTAAATGCTGATGATTTTGTAGCAATAACGGATTCATTCTAATGGAATACACTGAGTTTGATATTAGATTAAATGAAGTGAATTCATATGCGGATATTGTAGTTGCAAGACTCAATGAGATTGAATTTGAGTCTTATTCTGAAGTTGAAGGTGGTATAAGGGCATATGTGCAGACTCAACTATTAGATACAGATGCTGCAAAAGAGATCTTATCTGAAATTTCAAAGTTGACAAAGGTGTCTTTTACAATAAATAAAGTAGAACAGAGAAATTGGAATGCAGAATGGGAGAGTAATTATTCTCCTGTTGTGATTAATGATAGCTGTGTGATTCGTGCGCATTTTCATAATAATTTTCCAGCTTTAAAGTATGAAATTATTATTACACCTAAGATGTCTTTTGGTACTGGACATCATCAGACTACCTTATTAATGGTGAATGAGATGTTTAATCTAGATCTTAAAGATAAATTCATTTTAGATATGGGTAGTGGTACTGGTGTTCTAGCAATCTTAGCCTCTAAGTTAGGAGCTAGACATTTAATTGCAATTGACTCTGATGAATGGGCATTTAAGAATGCTAAGGAGAACTCACAATTAAATAATATTTCAAATATTAATTTTATTCATGGTGACATAAATGATATTGGTCACACAAAATTTGATGTTGTCTTAGCAAATATCAGTAGAAATGTTATACTCAATGATATTGAAATTTATGTTGATCAAATGAAAGATGATGGAGAAATCCTCTTAAGCGGTTTTCTGAAGGAAGATATTCCCTTAATATTGGAAAAGACTGGACAACTTGGGTTGGAATTAGTTGTTGTAAAAAATAAAGATAAATGGCAAATGCTACACCTAAGAAGAGCATAATATTATTTTTGTTTGCTCTATTCTTCTCTCTGAGTGCTTTTTCTCAGAAGAAGCTAACAAAATTCTCAAAGGAATTCCCGACTTACCTTTTAGAGTTAGATGGTTTTATGACGGCTACTAATAATGATGAATTAAAATTAGTTTATAGAAGATTCTCAAAGCAGTCTAAAAATTTATCAGAAGAGGAGAAATCTAATATAATCCAGATTTCTAATAAGATGTTATCAAAGAGGTTAAGGCCAAATCCTCATTTTTTTAAGTTTCTTTCAGCAGTTATTAATATTGATGACAGCAGGAGAGGTTCTGTCCTATTGTTAGAATGGCTGAATGTTTTTAATGAGGCCTTAGGTGTTAATACCACTAATAAATTGATGCTCTTTTGTGCATTTTCATCTGATTTGACAAAGAAGAACATTTTAAGAACAAGTAGATCAGCTCAGTGGCGAGTAAGTAATATAGATTTTCATTTTGAATTTAGAATGACTGAACCAGTAATTATTTTTGACACTCCATTTGATTTAAGTTGTTCTACATCTGATGGTTTATATACTATCTTTGGTACTACAGGAACATATCATTTTATTTCACATGAGTGGTTTGGTCAGAATGGATTGATGAATTGGGAATCACATGGATATTCAAAGGACTCTGTTTTTGTTGAGATCAAATCATACAAGATAGATACTAGAAAAAGTGAAGTTATTGCAGACTCTTCTATCTTTTTTAATAAGCACATCTTTGTAGAACCGATTATAGGTCAGGCAGTAAATAAGCTTACTAAAGGCAAGAAAGGAAAGCTGTTTCCTAAGTTCACCTCTTATAGTAAGAATATAGAGTTGCAAGAAATTTTTCCAAATATTGATTATAGAGGTGGTTATAAAATTCAGGGCAAAGAATTTGTTGCAGATGGCGGTAAATATGCTGAAGCAAAGATTGTTTTTAAAAGAAATGGACACGATGTGTTTATTGCAAATGCTAATCGTTTTAGTATAGGTTCTGATAGGATAGTTGCTAATGGAGCAGGAGTGAAGATATTTTTTGATAACGATTCTATTTATCATGGTAATCTACAGTTTAAATATATTAATAGTGAAAGAAAGTTGCAGCTTTATCGGAAAGTAAACGGACTCTCAGGCGCACCTATGCTTAATACTTATCATAATGTGACAATGGATTTTGAATTATTGGAGTGGAATATTGATACTGATATTATAACTTTTGGTTCATTGCCTGGATCAGCAGAATCTAGAGTTGAATTTGAATCAGTAGATAGATATTTACAATCTAAGTTTGAGTCCATGCAAGGTGTCGATGCTATTCATCCGCTATTACTTGTAAAAAATTATGTCACTGCTAAAAAAGAAGAAAAATTCTATGTAGAAGATTTTGCTCGTTTTGCTAAATTTCCTTTAGTGCAGATACAACACTATCTAATTCAGTTAGCTAATGATGGGTTTATTTTTTATGATTTTGGGATGGAAAGAATAACAGTGCTTCCTAAGTTGTATAACTATGTTAATGCAGCTTCTAATTTAGGAGATTATGATGTCATCTCATTTAATTCTGTTATTAAATCAGGTCAATACAAAACAGGGGATAAAAATTTGGTAAATGCAGCATTAAATTTAGAAACAAAGGACCTTAATATCTTAGGTATTTATAATGTTGAGGTAAGTCAAAAAAGGGGTGTTTATTTGTATCCTCAAGATGGTTTGATTGTTGTGAGGAGAGATCGGGATTTTATTTTTAATGGTCAGGTTATTGCAGGAAGAGGTAGATTAAATCTATTTGGTAGAGAGTTTTTATTTCATTATGAAGATTTTAAAGTGGACCTCAATCATATTGATTCTGTTCAGCTCTCTGTACCAATACAGCCTATACAAAAAGATATGAGGGGTAATGAGATTCTAACACCTGTTAAAACTGTAATAGAGGCGGTAACTGGTGATTTAAGGATTGATCATCCAACCAACAAATCAGGGATCAGGAGAGATAGTTTTCCTGAGTTTCCTATATTTAGTTCTTATTATGATTCGTATGCATATTATGATAATCAGTCAATTTATGATGGTGTGTATGAGAGAGATAGATTTTCATTTCATCTACAGCCTTTTACAATTGATAGTTTAGATAATTATTCTGGTAAAGGCTTATGGTTTGCTGGCACCTTTGAGTCTGCGGGTATCTTCCCAATTTTTGATGATACTTTAAGGTTGCAACAGGATTATTCACTAGGATTTAATACAGAAACACCTACTGGCGGTTTCTCGATTTATGGTGGAAAGGGCAGGTATTATGATGATATTAATTTGAGTCACGAAGGATTAAAAGGAAGTGGTGATTTTGAATACCTAACATCAAAGGCAAGTGCTAATGAGATCTTCTTTTTTCCTGACTCAACTAATCTTTTTACTCAATTATTCGTTATTAATGAGGTCGCAACTGGTATAGAGTTCCCTAGTGTAAAGAATACCGAGACTTATGCTCACTTTGAACCTTATAATGACAGGTTAAATGTTAATAAGATAAAAGCCAATTTTGATTTTTATCATTCTCAAGCTACTTTAAATGGCAATCTATTAATTAGACCAACTGGTGTTACAGGTGGTGGGATAATGTCTCTTGACAAGGCAAAGGTTAATGCTAGTCTATTTACATATAATGCAAATTGGTTTGGCTCTGATACTGCTAGTCTACGAGTCTTAGAGGATTCTGGCAATGTAGCTTTTAAGGCAAATGATCTTAAGACTCATATCGATTTAGTAATGCGTGAAGGTTATTTCTATTCTAATGGCACTGACTCTTATGTAGAATTGCCTGAAAATCAATATATAACATATATTGATAATCTTAGATGGGAAATGGATAATGAATTTCTAACCTTGGGAGCTGAAGATGATAATGGAGAAGGCTCTGAATTTATATCTGTCCATCCTGATCAAGATTCTTTGCGCTTTCTTGCTAAAACTACTTTCTATAGTTTGAAGGATTATATAATCCATGCAGCTGGTGTAGAAAAGATAGTAGTTGCTGATGCAGTTATTTTCCCAGATTCAGGTATAGTTACTATTGCTAAACAGGCTATTATCGAGACTTTGTATAGTGCTAAGATTTTAGCAGATGACTTAACGGAATATCATACATTTACTGATGCTACTGTAGAAATCAGATCAGCAAATAATTATATAGCTAGTGGTAATTATACTTATAAAGATGCTATGAATAATGAGCAGCAGATCTTTTTTAAAGAAATAAGAGTAGATGAGGATACGATAACAATTGCTAGAGGTGATGTTGATAATGATGAGTTATTTCATATTGACAGTAAATTTGATTTTAAAGGTAGTATTGATCTAATTTCTGATCAGAAGAATTTAACTTTTGATGGTTATTTTATGATAAAGCATTCTTGCACTTTGTTGAATAAAGAGTGGGTAAGATTTAGGTCAATAGTTGACCCGAAGAATATAAGATTTGTATTGGAGAAGGAATTATATAATGAGCAAGATGATCTTTTGTCGACAGCTCTTGTTATGAGTTTCGACTCTACGGATTTCTATTCAACATTCTTAAGTAGAAAGAAGCGTACTGCACTTGATTTAAGTGTTTTACCTGCTTCTTATACCTTACAATATGATAATAAGACGTCTGCATATATTGTTGGTGGCCCTGATTCACTTTCAAATTATTATACTTTGTATGATAAAGAATGCAAGACGGCTGGAGAAGGGGTGATGGATTTAGGTCTTGATTTAGGACAAGTTACACTTAATTCTGTAGGAAGTGCTATGCATGATATGAGTTCTAAAGAAACAGAGATTGAGGGTTTTTTAATGCTAGATTTTTTCTTTTCTGAAGATGCTTTAAAGGTCATGGCAGAGGATCTATATAGTGCTCCTGGAGAAGAGTTGTTTCAATATGATGAGAAGTTTGCAAAGAACTTAAGTAGGGTCGTAGGTAAGGATAAAGGGGAGACTTTACTTGTTGACTTGGAAATGACTGATGAGTATTCTAAGTTTCCAGATGAAATGTGTAATTCTATTGTTTTTGCAAAAACAAAATTAAGATGGGATAATAAAAACAAGGCTTATGTTGCAAAAGGGTCCATTGCTGTAAGTAGTATTATGGAGAGACAAGTAAATTCAACACTTGATGGTTATTTGATTATAGAGAAGGGAACGAATTCAGATGTTTTAACGATTTATTTAATGACAGAGTTATATGATGAATATTATTTCCAATATAAAAATGGTGTAATGAAGGCTTGGTCAACTAATGTAGATTTTACTACTGCAATTAATGATGTTAAGGTTAAGAAAAGAAAAGCTGAAGAGATGAGAGGGAAACGATCTTATCGTTACATGTCTGCTAATGATGATGTTACGGAACAGTTTCTAAAATATATTAAGAAGAAGTATTAATCATTATCTTGCTCGCCTTTAGATGATTACTTTAGAAGTTATAATATTAGTTCTAATTTCGTATTTAACAGGGGCATTCCCCTCTGCTGTTTGGGTAGGTAAAGTTTTTTATAATACTGATGTTCGCGAATATGGTAGTGGTAATGCTGGAGCCACCAACACATTTCGTGTATTAGGTAAAAGTGCCGGTGCTCCGGTTCTTTTCATGGACATATTTAAAGGGTGGCTTGCTGTTAATTATGTTTGCTTAGTAGGTGACTTAACTTCATTACCTAATGAGATAATCTTTGAGATCCAGCTAGTTTCTGGTATTGCAGCAGTTATTGGACATTTATTTCCTGTTTATACTGGATTTAGAGGAGGTAAAGGAATAGCTACAATGTTAGGGCTCTTAATTGGTTTGCACTTTCAAGCAGCTTTATTTTCTATATTTGTTTTTATTTTTATCTTTATGATTTCAAGATATGTTTCACTTGGCTCAATGATTTCATCTATATCTTTTCCTTTCTTTGTGATGTTTGTTTTGAATTCTACTAATGCATCTTTAAATCTATTTGCAATTTTTGTACCGATTCTTTCGTTAATAACTCATCAAAAAAATATTGAAAGATTATTGAGAGGAGAGGAAACAAAAGTTAAATTTGGTAAAAAATAATTACTATGAAAAGGTTACCTAAATTTTCGTATAAAACTCATTCTAGTAGAGTTGCTGATAAGGCTCTCTTTCTGGTTAATGACGAGCATAATACTTTTGAACATGTAATTAATTGTTTAGTTGCAATTTGTGAGCATGATGAATTACAAGCTGAACAATGTGCCTTACTTGCACATTATAAAGGTGTCTGTGAGATTGCGATTGGGAGGTATGAGGTGTTAGTCCCTCTGCAAGAGGATCTAGTTCTTTATGGATTAGATGTGGAAATTATTTGATTAAGCAGATTACATTACTAAATAGATTATATTTGCAGCCGTTTTAGGACTCGTAGCATAACTGGATAGTGCACTAGATTACGGCTCTGGAGGTTGGGGGTTCGAATCCCTCCGAGTTCACAAGCAAAGATATCCCAGAACTAAGGTTCTGGGTTTTTTATTTAATAATCCTAATTGTTGCTACCTTTCCTAACTCAAGCTGTATTAGTATAGGATATCTAGTTTTATCATCAACTAACTCGATACGGCTTGTATTGGGTGGTGAGGTGCCTAGATTAGTTGCTTTTATCTCGATGATATTTTCTCCTTCTTCTAATTTTAGCCGTATTTTTTTGCGTTTGTTCTTAGTCTCAAAATTATTAAGAATAGTTTTGTTGTTTATTTTTAATTCTATTTTGTCTCCATCTTCTTTATTAG
>PCBP01000059.1 GCA_002730985.1 Flavobacteriales bacterium
ATTGCATCAACTAATAGCTCTCCGTCGGTATGATGATATTTATTTTTTCCCCATTGTTTTTTTGAAAAATTTATAAATTTATTATCGACTTTACTCAAATAAAAATGATAGCCAAATGTTTTGATTTTTTGTGAAATCTGACTTATGAGTCTCATAAAACTTCTTATTATTTAATTGATCTTAAATCTTATTGAACTTTAGATACTTGCTAGAGTCTAATTAGGATAATTTAATAGGTTTTTTAGTTGATCTGGAGGTTCAGGAAGATCTTTAAAGATTAACCATGGCATATTTGACTCTGGAGAGATAACTACCCAAATAGTGACTAATATTGCTGAAAAATATACCTTTATACTTTTATGTTCTACAAACCATTCTTCTAACTTCCCCTTATAGGGCGCCAAAGTATTTTTATAGAAATCTATTCCTCTCTTCTCTCCAGATAATATCTCTTCTTCTTGTCTAAATATAATGGAGCCTATTCCTGATAAACCAGGACGAACTTTTTTGATAATATCTTGAGTTTCTTTTGGGTAAGCTGAAAATGAATCATACGTTAAAGGCCTTGGGCCAATTACACTCATGTCAGCCTTTAGGATATTAAGTAGTTGTGGTAGTTCATTGATCTTAGTTTTTCGTAATAGTGATCCTACCGGCAATATTCTAGGATCTCCTTTTACAGTAACAGTCCCTGTAGCCATATTGGGGCTATCCTTTAACATAGTTACAAATTTTAGTAATCCAAATATGTTTCCATCTATCCCTATTCTATTCTGTACAAAGAATACTTCCCCTTCACCAGTAAATCTTAAGATCAAAATGACTAAAATAAATAATGGCGATAGAACTGCTATTGCTAGAGATGAAAATAATATATCAAATATTCTCATAATAATTACATCCTCTGATCCAGATATTTACCCGTTTCTTTATGTGCAAAATCTGGTAATAATAAAAAAAATAAATCTACAATATCCTTCTTATTCCAATTGTCATTAGTAATTAGCTGACTGATTCCACTTTCGAACTGATCTAAAAGTTTATTGTCAAAGACTGCTTCATTTCTTATTACGCCGACACCCTTAAATTTTTCTAGATTTAAATCCTCGTCATCAGTAAAAAACTCTTCGAAGTCTTTTTCTCCAGTTGTATCGCTTTCAAAAAAGAAGCAAGGCCATTTTTTATCTTTTATTAGTTCATCTGTTTTAGCTCTAGCTTCGTTTTCGCTCTGACATTCAAAAGCTTCATAACCCAAATTCTCTAGATATCTTTTTGCAATCTCAGCAAAAGTTATTAAATGAAGCTTTTCACTCAACTTAGGAAAGAAAATATCTCTATTTTCTCCTAATAATCCTGACATTAGACAAAGTTCACCTGACTCTTGAGGAGTTACAAAATATCTCTTAACATCATTAGGCGCAGATATTGGTTGATTTTTAGAAATACGTTGATTAAATCCATGAAGAAGCGATCCATCTGAAAAAGCTACGTTTGCAAAACGGGCCATTGACATCTTCTGATTGAGGCTTTCTCTCATTAAAAACATTTCCATTATTCTTTTACTCGCGCCCATCATATTTACAGGATTTGCTGCCTTGTCAGTAGAAACACAGAAATAGTTTTTAGAGCCCATTTTATTTGCAGTTTGAATCGAATTAATCGTATTGAAGATATTCACATTTACTAAACGCATTAGTGTATATGGGTCACTCTCACTTCTAACATGCTTTAGAGCTGAGAGATTGAAGACATAATCATATAGGCCTTCAGTATTGATAAATGCATCAAACTCTTTACTTAGGGAGTCTATAGCAAAAGTTTTAAAATCAGACTTGCCATAGCCCAAGGTGCTTCTAATATCTCTCACAAGTTCGACCATATTATTTTCACTAATATCTACGATATGAAGTGCCGATGGTCCACGTTTAAAAATTTCCTTAGAAGTAGCTTGACCTATAGTTCCAGCTCCACCGATTACTAATACTCTAGAACCTTCGAGAAGATCCTTGAATGTTCGCTCTAGATTTGAAACATCTTCAGTAAAAAGCAGTTCTTTCCGTTTTAACAATGAAAGTATATTCATAATTTTCTAATTAATTTTCAATTGTCCTCTTCATACCCTCATTAACACTTAAAGGAGGCTTCCAGCCAAGAATATCATAGGTGTGAGTTATATCTACCTGCAGACTTTCGACTAAGCGACGAAGAAGATTTGTTTTTCCTAAAACTGTTGCAAATAATTTTAAAAGAAATATAGGCACCGGAAATAATCTAGATTTTTTATTCATGATTTTGCTGATAATCTTTATCAGTTCAGCAGTTGATAAATCTTTCCCATCACTAACTAAGAATGTTTCATTTGCAGCTTTTGGATGATCGATTGAAGTTATTATAAGATCAATTAAATTATATAAAGATACAAAACTTCTCTTATTGCTAGTCACTTGTAACAAAGGCAATGGTAAACCTTTTGAAATAACTTTTATAAGAAAAGCAAAATTAGCTTTAACTCCTGGTCCATAAACCAATGGAGAACGAATAATAACTATCTCCATTCCTGTTTTATCTGAAATTTCTTTTAAACCAGATTCAGCCTCATGCTTAGACTTCGCATAATTATCGGTAGGTTTGGGAATATCATCGAACCTAAAAGGCTTATTGATTGGTGTACATTCACCATTGACTTTAATAGATGATAAAAAAATGAATCTCTCAACACCATTCCTTGCAGCCTGATTGGCTAAGTTTATCGTGCCCTTAGTATTAATTTCTAAATATTTTTCTAGTGTTACTTCTTCTTTACTTGTATCCATCTGATGTGTGAGTGCAGCCGTATGAATAACTGTAGTGCAATCTTCAAGCGCTTCTTGCCAATTAGTATCAGAGTTAATCTCTCCAGTTG
Organism: Flavobacteriales bacterium; assembly: GCA_002730985.1. Lineage (GTDB taxonomy): Bacteria > Bacteroidota > Bacteroidia > Flavobacteriales > BACL11 > BACL11. Next base: position 2,903 of record PCBP01000059.1, read on the forward strand.
ACACGATATCTATATTTTTCTTATTTATTTTATTTTGTGCTCTAGATGTAGCTCTTATATTTATTTCACTGTTTTTGGAAAGCTCCCCTATTAAGGCATTGCCAATAAATCCATTAAAACCAGTAATTAAGATCATTTTATGAAATATTTCTTATTAAGGATTGATAAAGATTCAAATGCTTCTGAATCACAAAACTTAGATCAAAATTTTCCACTGCTAGTTTTCTTCCTTCAACACCCATTTTTGTTAGTAATCCTCTATCACTAATTAAATGCTTGATTTCAGCTTTAAGTGCTGATGCATCTCTCACTGGAACTAATCTTCCTGTTATATTTGGAATAATAGCATCCCTACATCCGGGAACATCTGTTGTTAATACAGCTCGTCCACAAGCAGCTGCTTCAATTAAAACTTTTGGTAATCCTTCTCTGTATGAAGGCAAAACAACTAATGATGCTTTAGAAAGAACGTCAAACATATCTGTTTGAAACCCCCAATGCTCAATAACTCCTTCATCAACCCAGTTTTGAAGCTCTTGTTTACTTAATGATGACTGATTTTCTGGATCAATATCTCCAACTATTACAAATCTTAGGGCATTATTTTCTGATATTAATAAGTCTTTGGCAGCATTAACAAATTCATAAATGCCCTTATCTTTTATCAATCTAGAAGCGAACATTATTATAGGTTTCCCATTAGGAAGATCAGTCACTTCATATAAATTAATATCAACACCAGAGCCTTTAATCATCTCACATGAGCTCTGGTCTAAATTGGCTATATGGCTAATATCTCTTTTGTCAGTAGTGTTTTGAAAGACGACTATTGAATTTTTGTGATTTAAAGCAAATTTGTACAAAACTGATATAAGTTTACGTAGTATTTTATGGAAAAAACTTTTCCCAATAAATACATATCCCATTCCAGAAATTGCATATAAGACACTTGGGACTCTTAATATCCTTGAAGCAATACCCCCAATTAAAACTGGTTTTATTGTAACAAGGTGGATTAAATCGGGTTTGATCTTTGGAATTAAAGTAATAATCCTAAAAAAATAAACTAATATTGAAAAAATATCATATTTACCTCTATTTAATTTTATTGGGTGAATCTGAAATCCTAGATTTTCCAATTCATTAATTGGTTGAGTTAGACTTGTTGCTATATGAACTTCGTATCCTTTTTCAGCTGCAGCTTGTGCAATAGGTAATCTATGAGATAAAAAAAACCAATCGACGTTAACAATAAATAATACTCTTTTTTTCACTAGTCGTAGATTCCTCCATAATCACCTTCCCAGAATTCATAATAATCTCCCCTGGAATCAGGTTGGCCCAATATCCATGTGTCGTATGGTAGATAGCAAGTTTGAAAAAACCCTGATAAAAGTATCCAGACAGAAAATAATGCAAGATTCATTGCATATGGAGTAGCAACCCAAAAAGATTTCCAGTTTTTTATTTCCATATAAGGTATCCGAGCAAAGAAAGCTGCTTGCAAAGGTATTAAATAATAGGCAAATCTATCGCCAATGATTGTTGAGACTGATAATGATAAAAAGCAAACCAACATCATTGATGATCCAACCATCATCAAAGAATATTCTTTTGGATATTTTTTTAACCACTGTTTTCTAAAAAAGAGTAGAAAAATAAGTGAAGAAATTGCTAGTAAACCAACTCGGTAGACAGCTCCATAGGCCTCATAACCAGTATCAACATACCTAAGAGCTGCAAGTTGTCCAAGATCAGATAAAGCTAAAGCTATTATGCCAGGCAAAGCAAGAAGACCTCCGGTTATTAATTTCTTGTAATCAACCTCGCCTTTGACAAATGGTATCAATACCACAAATATAAGTGCACTAGAATGAAAAAGAGTAGCAAGAATGGTAAGGACTATATACTTAGTTAATTTCTTATCTATGAAAGCAAGATAAGCAACCATAATAATCCCTATTGCTGCAGCTTGCCTGAGAGCTGACATAGGCATATTCATGATTAGCAGAGGAAACATAAGGATGATAACTGCAAGAGGGTCGGGCTGACGTCTAATAAATATCCAACTAGTAGTAAAAAATATTGAAGCATAAATCACATTAAGCCAAGGAAAGGAGAAATCTAGTGATTTCATGGCTTTCATTATCCCCCAATAAGTTGGGTTCATAAACGTTAACTCCATCCCAAGACCAACTATTCCAAAATTTGCGTACCATTCCCTGTATGTTGGCCAATCACATCCAACCTCATAGCGGAATGCAACAAATAAAAATAATAGAAAATAAACCAGTGGTGAAATCTCTAGCAGCAATTTTCGTTTGCCTGAACATGCTAAACGAAGCAATATTAGTAGAAAAAATACTGAAAAATAAATCATAAACTGTGAATTAAGAGATTATCATCTTAGTTATTAGCTTCATACCAAGATTGAAACATTAAGATGCTCCATAGCTTAGTGCCCCAATCTTTCTTTCCATTAATATGTTCTAACCATAATTTTCTCACTATATCGGGGTAAAAATATCCCTCATCTCTTAATCTCTGCTCATCTAATAGTGATTCTGCCCAATCTCGAAGTGGGCCTCTTAGCCATAAACCAAGAGGAATACTAAAACCTGTTTTTGGTCTCTCGATTAATTCTTTTGGCACATGTTTGTAGAGAATTTGCCTTAGTGCCCATTTGCCTTCATTATCTCTAATTTTCATATTTAAAGGCAGCCTAAGTGAAACATCTACAACGCCTGGGTCTAGAAAAGGAATGCGTGTTTCCAGACTATTTGCCATAGCAGCTCTATCTACTTTACATAGAATATCATCTGGCAAATAATTAAGAACATCCCAATACATCATTCTTGAAGGACTGTCCTTGATACCTAAATCTTTTGGAGAGACTCCAGATAAATCATTAATAGAATAATCATAATCTGTTGTGTCAATAACGACTTTCGCTGGATCATGATGAACACTGAGCAAATTAAAATATAAATCCTCAATACTTCTAACATTTACGAGTGTTTCACTTAATTTATGTGCTTTTTCACCCAAGCGATCTATACCTTTCAATCCCTTTTGCACACTATTAATAAATGTTTGCGTTCTCTCCCAATTATTCTCAGAAACATTCCCCAAATTAGCAGCAAAAATGTTTCTTAGATAATAAGGCATCCAAGAGACTTTATTCCATATTCTAGGTGCCCAGAAATATCGATTATACCCACCGAAAAGTTCATCTCCTGCGTCACCAGAAAGAGATACTGTGACTTCTTTTCTTGCATGTGCAGCAATTAAAAATGTTGGAATTTGTGAAGAATCAGCAAAAGGTTCGTCATATATTTCCGGTAGTTCAGTTATTATGTTCCTAGCGTCTAATGATGAAACATGCATCTCGTAGTGATCTGTCCCTAAATGATTTGCGACTTCTGAAGCAAAGGGTGATTCATCAAATTGTGACTCTTCAAACGCAACGGTAAAAGTCTTGATAGCCGATGATGCTTGGTTTTGCATTAAAGCTACAATCAAAGATGAATCTATACCGCCACTTAAAAAAGCCCCGAGCGGTACATCTGATAGCAATTGTGATCTTATTGACTTATTTAAAGCTAATTCAAGAGAACCTATTGCTTCACTTTCATCATAAAATTGATCCTGATTACCTGCTCTTATTTGATCATCAAATGACCAATATTTACTGATTTTATAATTTTTAAAATCATTTTGAGAGGCTTTAACTTCCAAGAATGATCCTGGTTCTAATTTATATATGTCTTCATAGATACTTTTTGGTGATGGGACATATAAAAATCGTAGGTAATCTGACAATGCTTTTCGAGAGATAGGATTAGTAAATCCAGGAAAATTTTTAATTGCTTTTAACTCAGACCCAAAAACAAAGCTATTGTTAACCAATCCATAGTATAGAGGCTTCTCTCCAAATCGATCTCTAGCTAAAGTCAAAGTTTCATCTTTGTTATCCCACACCGCCATAGCAAACATACCAACCAATGATTTTAGTGTGGCTTCAATGCCCCATTCTGCAATAGCAGCTAGCAGAGTTTCGGTATCAGATGTGCCTACCCAATTATAAGTTTCTCTATTGCTTTTCTCTAATTCCTTTCTCAATTCTAAGTGATTATAGATTTCACCATTAAAAGCGATGGTATATCTGGAGTCTATAGATTGCATTGGCTGATGGCCTGCCTTTGATAAATCAAGAACGGATAATCTCCTATGACCTAAAGCTATTTTTGACTCAGTATCCAGCCATACACCAAAATCATCAGGTCCCCTATGAATCAGACTAGAGGTCATTGAAGATATAATCCTCTCTAACTCATTAGATGAAGATATATCAAAGTTGATAAAACCAGTTAAACCACACATTTTTAGAAAAAAGAAGAAATACTAATAAAAATTAAATCTAAAGCTTTATTTTGGTGCAACACCCAGTGAATATTATTACCAGATCGACCTTCCGCCATCCATTATAATATTTTGACCATTCATATATGATGATGCATCTGAGCAAAGAAACTGTATTGCTGAGCGATATTCATCTCTATTGGCCATTCTGCCAAGCGGAATTAATGAGCTGAGTTTTGTAACAAATTCATCATCATGATCATTATATATGCCTCCTGGTGATAGAGCATTTGATCTTATATTTAGATCTGACCAATATGTAGCAAGGTAAAGCGTCATGCCAACTAAACCAGATTTAATAACTGAATAGGTAATAGGCTTAACAGGCTGGCTTTTATCTTCTATGCCTTCCTTCCTGTAAATTCTCTGATCTGGTGAAATGACAGAAAGATCAGAAGCAATATTGAGTATAACTCCACCTTTTTTATCCCTTGCCATTAAAGACCCAAAGTTTTGACTAGCAAGAAATGCCCCTGTGAGCCCGACCTTTATCTGAGTATTCCAGCTATCTAAGGAAAAATTCTCTAATCTCGATGATTCAACAATATTACCATCATCAATTACTTTAGGATCTATCGCTGCATTATTAACCAAAATATCTACTCTGATATTTAGATCTTCAATTTGATTTACTACAGATCCAATCTCCCCAAGATCTGTGACATCCATCTTAAAGGTAATAATCTTTTCTGGGTTAAAGTTAACCTCTAATGCTTCTCTGGCTTTTGATAGAAGAGATTCAGATATGTCAGTAAGAATTACCGTGGCATTTGATTCTAGTAA
>PCBP01000060.1 GCA_002730985.1 Flavobacteriales bacterium
AAACCTATTGGGCTGTAGTGGAGAATGCCCCACCTAATCAGGAAGGAACTCTTAATAATCTTTTGCAGAAGAACGAGAAAAAAAACAAATCATATATAACAAAAGGATCTCAAGGAAAACATGCAATATTAAATTATAAACTACTCAAGAAACTAGACAACTTCTATCATCTAGAGATACAACCAAACACAGGAAGACATCATCAAATTAGAGTGCAACTAGCAAATATAGGCTGCATAATAAAAGGAGATTTAAAATATGGCGCGAAGCGCTCTAATAAGAATAAAAGTATTCATCTCTTATCTAGAAAAATAGAGTTCCAACATCCTGTAACTAAAGAATCAATAACTATTACTGCACCAATTCCCAAAGATAATATATGGGATGCTTGTCTCTAAACAGGATCAACATCTATTATGAAATGAACAGATCTAAATTTAGAGTAACCTTGCATACCTTCAATAATTGTACTTAGAATCATCTTTGCTTTGGTAATAGAGCCTTCCTGCTCAATTTTAAGCAGTAAATTCTTATGATAATAATTTCTTATTCTAGAAACTGCAGGGTATTCTGGCCCTAAAACTCTATTGCCAAAACTCTTACGCATCATGATAGCTAACTGAGACCCAGCTTCGTCTAATCTACTTTGAGTCTTATGCTTTAAAGTTATCCCAATGAGCCTATTATATGGAGGATAATTAAAAAGTTTCCTGTCCTTAGCTTGTCTTGCAATAAAATTAGTAAAATCATTTCTCTTAAGCATCTTAAACATCTCATTCTCCTTGTCATAAGTTTGTATTAAAACCTGGCCTTGCTTCCCTTTACGACCAGCCCTACCTGAAACCTGAATCATTAATTGGAAAGCTCTTTCATAAGATCTAAAATCAGGGAAACTCAACATACTATCTGCATTTAAAATCCCAACCATAGCAACATTATCAAAATCTAAACCTTTTGTTATCATCTGAGTCCCTACCAGAATATCAATCCTACCCTCCTCAAATTCAGTAATTATCTTTTGATAAGCATTCTTTCCCCTAGTAGTGTCATAATCCATACGCTTACTTACATTCTCTGGAAAGAGTTCTTTTAAATTTTCTTCAATTTGCTCTGTTCCAAACCCTCTATCACTAAATTCTTTAGCACCACAATTTGGACAAACATCAGGTAATTGCTCAATATACCCACAATAATGGCATTTCAAGTGGTCATTCCTTTTATGATAGGTAAGACTAACATCACAATTATTGCAATTTGGAGTATAAGCACAAGTCTTGCAATTCAAAAAAGGCGAATAACCTCTTCTATTCTGGAACAATATCACTTGCTTTCCACTATCCAAAGTCACTTTAATTGCGTTTAGCATTTCAGGAGCAAAATGATAATTCATCTTTTGCTTAAGATGTGCTTTCCTGATATCAATAACTTGAATCTTTGGTAATGCAATGCCTTTAAATCTACTATTCATCTCAACCAGCCCATATTTATCCTTCTTAGCATTATAATAAGTCTCCAAAGAAGGTGTAGCTGATCCCAATAACACTTTAGATTTATGTAGGCTAGCTAGATAGATGGCAGCGTCTCTAGCATGATACCTTGGGGCCGGATGATGTTGTTTAAATGAAGGGTCATGTTCCTCATCAACAATTATGAGACCTAAATTATCAAAAGGTAAAAATAGAGAAGACCGAGCGCCTAGAATTATTGGATACTGAACCTTTCTATCATCCTGCTCCTGAACTGCCTGCCATATCTCTACTCTCTCACCATTATTCAGATGAGAATGAGTAACACCAACTTTATTGCCAAAATGTTTTTTTAGGCGCTTAATAATTTGAATAGTTAATGCAATTTCAGGTAATAGATATAAAACTTGCTTTCCTTTTTTCAATTGCTCTCTAATAAGTTTTATATACAGCTCGGTCTTTCCTGATGAGGTTACTCCATGTAAGAGACAAACATCCCTCTCCTTGAATGATTCTGTTATCTCGTTAAGAGCTTTCTTTTGGAAATCTGCCAACTGTTTGTCCTTAATTAAATCCTGATCGTATCTTAATAATCTACTTGATTTTTCCTTCTCAACACTAAAGATTCCTTTGCCAACTAGAGCATTAAAGACAGACCTGCTAAAATTCATCTGATTTAACAAATCAGAAACTAGCCATTTGTTGTTTGTAGATTTCGTCTCCAATTGCAAATAAGCAGTAATAAAGGACTCTTGTTTTGTGGTTAATTTTAAATTGTCAAGCTTTTTGTCATAGCCTATAAACTTTACTATACTGATTTTTTTTTCTTTATACTTATCATTTAAATTCTCCTTAATCTGTATAATTTCCTTTCTTATAAGTCCATTAATAAAAGAGAAGATGCTTTTAATATCGATAAGTCTTGATATCTCATTGACACTCAACTCCTCTTGAGCTGATAATGTGTCTAATAGAAGATGTTCATTTGCAGATAAATTATCCATATCGCCATCAAAATCAGGATGCATAATCACCTTTGACTCACTAGCTAGCTTAAAGTATGCTGGCAAAGCAGCATTCATCACATTACCCAAATTACACATATAATAGTCAGCAACCCAATCCCAAAATTTAAGCTGAATAAGATTCACAACTGGTGCCTCATCCAATATTGCTAATAACGGCTTGGCCTCATAATTAGTAGGTTTATTATCGTGGATAGATTTCACAACTGCAGTATATAATTTTCTCACACCAAATTGCACAACTACCCTCTGCCCCAGTATTAAATCATCTTCATAAGTATAATAGGTAAAAACACCTTTCACAGGTAAAGGAAGAATAACATCAATATATTTCTCAATAGTTAACATATAGGAGCAAAGATGATTATTTTATCAATAAAACAAAAGAAATCATCTTCTTTTAACTTTATATAAAGCTATTCCTTAATATGAATAAAATACCTAAATTTGCGTTAAAATAAGATAACATGAATAAATACCTTGTAATTTTGATAATGACTCTACTATTCTTCGCATGTAAAAAAGAAGAGGGATGTGTAGACCCATTAGCTCTAAACTATAATAGCAACGCTACTATAGATGATGGAAGTTGTGATTATGCATCTATAAGTGATTTAAATATTAATTTCACACAAACTGTGAATGGAGAGCCATTAATTCTAGATAGTATGATGTATACAAACCAATCTAATCAAAATTATAGTGTCCAGACAGTACGATATTTAATCTCAGATATCAACCTACATACAGAAAATGGTGCTATCACCTTACTAAATGAAGTGCATTTTATTGATTTCTCTATAGATTCAACATTAACACTAAGCATCGCAGAAGTAAATAATGCAAACTACACATCTATATCATTTACTATGGGACTAGCTTCTAACAATAATGTTACTAACTTATTTTTAAATGAAAATTTCTTTCCATCATTTGCTTGGCCAGAATTCCTAGGAGGAGGCTATCATTATATGCAGCTAGAAGGAGATTTTAATACTGTATTTAATGGTTACGCAACACACACTGGTGGTACATATGGAATAGATTACTCATTTAATAAAACATTCCCAATAATAATAAATGCGACAAACAACATACGTGACATCTATATTAATATGGAAATAACTAATTGGTATCAGAACCCAGAAGTATTAAATCTAACAACAGATGGGATAATGGGAGACACTAATAGTCAAAATATCTTGCAAGCCAATGGAATTGAAGATGTATTCTCAGTATATTATCAGATCATAGATTAGCGGATATATGACAAATTTAAGCAGATATACTCTCTTAGGAATTGTCATACTCCTTACTTTTGCATGCAAAAAGGATCTAGCCCCTCTAAGTGGTTGTACTGATAATATTGCTCTAAACTATAACCCTAATGCAATAACTGACAATGGTAGTTGCATCTATTTTAGTACTACTACGTATACAATTCCAACCCCAAATGGTTTTCCAGAAATGAATATCCCAGAGAATAACCCTATGACAGTTGAGGGTGTCACTTTAGGAGAAAAGTTATTTAAAGACCCTATCCTTAGTGCTAATAATACTCAGGCATGTATTAGTTGTCATCAACAAAACAAATCGTTTTCTGACCCTAATCAATTTAGTACTGGAATTGACAACATCCAAGGAACAAGAAATGCATCTGCATTAATAAATATAGGATGGAATAGTCACCTGAATTGGGATGGTAGTTCCTTAACATTAGAAGCTCAAGCATTTGAGCCCGTCACGAATCCAATTGAGATGCATGATACTTGGCCAAATGTTGAAAACAAACTAAATGAAAATGATGAATACAAACAGCTTTTCAAACAAGCTTTTAACATTGACTATATCGATTCCAATCATGTAGTTATGGCACTTGCTCAATTTGAAAGAACCCTTATTTCTGCAAATAGCAAGTTTGATAGATATATCCGTGGAGAGGATCAATTAACCTCCTCTGAATTGAGTGGATATGCAATATTTAACTCTGAAAAAGGGGATTGTTTTCACTGCCATGGAACACAAATGTTCATGGATAATAGTTTCCATAATAATGGACTAGACACTGAACCATTCCTGGATCTAGGCTTGGCAGAAGTTAGTAAAGAAGCTTCTGATAATGGAAAATTTAAAACCCCTACTTTACGAAATATTGAGTTTACTGCTCCCTATATGCATGATGGTAGATTTGCTAGTCTTGAGGAGGTAATTGAACATTATAACTCTGGAGGAAATTATTCTTCAACTATAGATCCATTAATGAAGAAGCTAGGAATTGGGCTGCAACTCACGAACCAAGAAAAACAAGATCTGATTGCTTTTCTGAAAACATTATCTGATAACAACTTTATTGGGAATTAGATAGAATGATGATCTCTAATAAAGTTCTAAAACCTATATTTGCGAGCTAATTCAAAATCTGAAAATGAAAAAAATCATTCTATTAGTATTCCTATTTAATAATTTAGATCCTGTATTTCCACAGGAAAACTACAAGAAGTGTAACACTACCCGATTAGTTAACCAAGAACTAAGAAGTAACCCCGCTTATTTAAAAGCAAGAAACAATGAAAAAGAATTAAATATTTCTAAATCCAAAAGAACAACTATCACCATACCAATTGTTATACATGTTGTACACAGAAATTCTCATTCGAATATTGGGGTTGGGACAAACATATCAAATGCACAAATTGAAGATCAATTACGAATCTTAAATGAAGATTACAGCAAAACAAATCCTGAATTAGCCAGTACACCAAGAAATACTTTTATAAATTATTGGGGCAATCCTGATTTAAAATTTTGTCTAGCAAGCACTGATCCTAATGGAAATCCCACCAGTGGAATAACAAGAACTTCTACTGCCCAGATTAATTGGGATGCTGATGATGATAGTAATACTCCTTGCCATGAAGCAAATGGCATGAAAAGAACCTCATGTGGAGGGAAAGACGGTTGGGATCCTTCAAAATATCTAAATATCTGGGTATGTGACCTTACTAACTCCCAAGGAGGCGGAATCACTCTTGGATATGCATATCTTCCTGGTCTACTAGCAGATTTTAATTCCTCTAATGATTACAAGGATGGACTTGTAGTTGATTATAGGTACTTTGGGACTACAGGTATAGCAGCTCCCTCATCAGACGGTAGAACTCCTACACATGAAATTGGACATTACTTGGGTCTTATGCATACCTTCTGTGAAGATGCTAATTCTCAAGGGACCCCCATTTGTTGTGATAATGATAATAATAACTGGGGAGGATATGTTACCGATACCCCAGCTAGTAAAGATATTTATTTTGGGGCTGTAACTTCAAATACAAATAATAATACTTGTAATGATTTATCTTATTCAAATATTTTCACTACAGATGTACTAGATATGGATGAGAATTTCATGTCATATGCTGCCAACACATGGATGTTCTCTGAAGGACAAGTAGATGTTATGCTCGAGACATTAGGGGCACCAGACTGGCAAGGAGGAAGATTAAATCTTACAAACTCAAATGTTTCTGTTAATTGCACTGGCATAATTAACTCTATAGATAATTCTGATACAGATATAAATCTAAGTGTCTATCCTAACCCTTCGAAAGGTAATTTATTCATAAATACTTATCAAGAAATTATTAGCATCTCAATTTATAATATTGTTGGGAAAGAAGTAACCTCGGGCACTAGAGCTAATAAGAAACAACTAGATCTAAATTTATTTAATAATGGAGTATACTTTATTAATATTAGTACAGATCAGGGTGTAATCACTAAAAAGATCATTCTCTCAAGATAATGCTTAACACATCATTAACTACTGATTCTGTTGCCATTGATTTACAGCCAATTGTCTCAAAAATAATTAATGAGGAAAGAATCAACCAAGAGGAAGGCCTCTTACTTTACAATCAGGCCTCCATCCCATTATTAGGTAGTCTAGCAAATGCTATAAGGGAGAAAAAAAATGGCAACAATACATTCTTCAATAAGAATATCCATATTGAACCAACAAATATATGTGTATTTGACTGTAAATTCTGCTCATATTCCAGAAAATTAAGTAAAAAAGTAGAAGCTTGGGAATACACTATTGATGAAATGATTGAGAAACTAAAAACTTATAAAGAAAAAGATATTACAGAAGTACATTTAGTTGGTGGAGTCCATCCTAAAATGGGTCTCCATTATTTTATTGAACTCATCAAAAAAATAAAGAAAATACGCCCTGATATACATATAAAAGCATTTACTGCTGTTGAACTTGAGTATATGTGCAGGAAGGCAAAAGTAACCTATGAAGAAGGTTTAAAGATGCTAAAGAATGCTGGACAAGATTCGTTGCCTGGAGGAGGCGCAGAGATATTTGATGAAGATATCCGAAATGAAATTTGTGCTGATAAATGCAATAGTGAAACATGGTTAGAAATTCACGAGACTGCACATAAATTAAAAATGCCTTCTAACGCAACAATGCTCTATGGACATATTGAGAAACCTATACATATAATTGATCATTTAGATAGATTAAGACAATTACAAGATAAAACCTGCGGATTCAATACTTTCATCCCTCTAAAGTATAGAAACGGAAACAATCAAATGTCACATATTAATGAAGGAAGTTTAGTTAATGATATTAAATTATATGCATTTGCAAGAATTTACCTAGACAACTTCAAGCATTTAAAAGCATACTGGCCAATGATTGGCAAAAAAACAACCCAAAACTTATTGGCCTTTGGCGTAGATGATATTGATGGGACAATTGATGATACTACAAAGATATATTCTATGGCAGGAGTGGAGGATCAAAATCCTACTATGAGCACAGAAGAAATTATCAAATTAGTTAAAGATGTGGGCAGGACTCCTATTCAAAGAGACACCCTTTATAATACAATTAGAGAATATTAAAGTGACTGATGGATAGCATACTTGCGCCATTTCTTAATAAGCTGATCCATATCCTCTTCCAATTCAGAATCAAAAAATATATATTTTTTAGTAGTAGGATGTATAAATCCTAAAGATTTTGCGTGTAGTGCCTGTCTTGCGCATATTTTAAAACAATTCTGTATAAACTGCTTATATTTTGTGAATGTAGTACCTTTCAAGATTACATCCCCACCATAATCTTCATCATTAAAGAGTGGATGACCAATATACTTGAAATGAGCCCTAATCTGATGGGTCCTACCAGTTTCTAACTTACATTCAATTAATGTAGTATATCCAAATCTTTCTAAGACTGTATAATGTGAGACAGCATGCTTACCGTATTCCCCATCTGGAAAAACATCCATAATTTTCCTGTTTTTCAAATTCCTGCCAATGTTACCTGTTATTGTACCCGTATCATCCTTTACATCACCCCAAACCAAAGCAACATACTTTCTATCTAAATCTCTATCAGCAAACTTCTTAGCCAAATCAGTCATTGCCCTTTCATTCTTGGCAATTACAAGTATTCCTGAGGTATTCTTATCTATTCTGTGAACTAATCCTGGTCGATCCTCCTCTCCCATATTAGGCAAATTATTTACATGAAAAGCTACAGCATTAACTAAAGTGCCATCAGAATTGCCATAACCAGGATGCACAACCATGCCAGCTGCTTTATTTACAATAAGTAGATCATCATCCTCATAAACAATATTTAAGGGGATATCTTGCGGAATTAACTCATTTCTCTCCTTAGGATAATCTAACACTACAGTAACTACATCCTCTCCTTTCACCTTGTAATTTGCCTTCACAGTTTTGTCATTTACCCTAACATTTCCAGCTTTTATCGAATTTTGGATTTTATTTCTTGTAGTAAATTCTACAAAATTTAATAAGAAACGATCTACTCTTAAAGGATTTTGACCTTTCTCAGCAATAAATTTATAATGTTCAAATTCTTGCTTAGCAACCATTATCGTACAATAATTTTTTGACACTCTTTTCCCTCGTCGTTTAATAACTCTACAAAATATACCCCTGAGGACAGATCATTAACATCTATGTTGGCAACACCCGAATTTACATTAATTCTCTTCAAAAGGACACCTTGCAAAGAGTAAATCGAAATAATACTATTTAAGCAAGATGTTACAATAGACAACTCTGAAAAGACTGGATTTGGATAAACTTGAAATCTAACATTAATATCTATGACACTTGATACAATTTCATTCATACTTAAGATAGGTCGAATCATCCAACTACCAGGATATGATGACATAGTCCATCCGGCACCTGCATCATACAACATATAATTATTAGCTTCATTATTTTTATCTAAACCAATATTTAATAAGTCATCTGTTATCTGCTTCCAGCCCACATAGAAGGTTCCTACAATCTTAAATGGTTGATCAATATAATAAGTATGATAAGCCATATTTTCAGTATGAACCGGGAAGACGGTCTGTGTGTGCAGTATATCACCAGGTAAACCATTAATTTTCTCCCATATCGTTAAGTTAAAAGGAATATGACTAACAGAATCTAACATCTGTGGGAAGTACATCTGAACTGCTCGCAAAGTGTCAGGTCGGTTTAAGCTAAACTCATAAGCTAACCTTGCACCATTTACATTAATCCCATAAGCTGATTCAGCTGTCCCATCATCATAAGCAAAATGGGAATAGAAATTCTGATTATGATATATCGTGTCATTTAACTTATTATCAGATGAAGCTGTGCCAATAATATTCTGAATAACAAAAGTAGCAGTATCAGATTGAAAAGAATTAAATACATTACTCTCAACATTAATTGGAGGATCTGAGAATGAGAAATTACCTATCGTATCATAACTTAACACAGAGACATTCCGACTAACACCAATTAATGGATAATGAAAAATCTGATTGTCATTCTCAAAAACATTATATTGATAATCAACATTAGTACTAGCATCATTATTTCTCAGCTTTATATCAATGGAGTCTTTTAATTCAGACAGCTCATTGTTTAAAAAATGTGTCCAAGGCATCTCAAAATATCTATTTAGAAATGATGGAGAACTATATACAAATGCAACAT
>PCBP01000061.1 GCA_002730985.1 Flavobacteriales bacterium
ATGTACAGATGATTTATATTTAGAGTATGACCCTTCTGCACAATGTGATGACGGATCTTGTGCTACACTTATAGTAAATGGATGTACAGATGCTACAGCCTGTAACTACAATGCTTCAGCTAATGTAGATGATGGATCTTGTGCTTACTCTTCTACTGGCTCTACTTCCGCAACAGCATGTGATTTCTATGTTTGGGATGGAGTTGCTTATACAGTATCAGGTGTGTATACTAATACATATACTAATGTATCAGGCTGTGATAGTGTTCATACTCTAAACTTAGTAGTTAATCACACTAATACCGGATCTACTTCCGCAACAGCATGTGATAGTTATACTTGGGACGGAGTTATTTATACATCATCAGGTTCATACACTAATAGTTATACTAATGTATCAGGCTGTGATAGTGTTCATACTCTAAACTTAGTAGTTAATCACACTAATACAGGATCTACTTCCGCAACAGCATGTGATAGTTACACTTGGGATGGAGTTACCTATACAACAAGTGGAGCATACACTAATACATATACTAATGCATCAGGCTGTGATAGTGTTCATACTCTAAACTTAGTAGTTAATTACACTAATACTGGATCTACTTCCGCAACAGCATGTGATAGTTACACTTGGGATGGAGTTACCTATACAACAAGCGGAGTATACACTAATACATATACTAATGTATCAGGCTGTGATAGTGTTCATACTTTAAACTTAACAATCAATACGTTACCGAGCTTGCCAGTTGTGACTCAGCTATTCTCTACAACACTTACTACAGGGGTGTATGATGCTTATCAGTGGTATAGGAACGGAGTATTATTAAATGGTGACACTTCACAAACTTTAAATTTATTCCAAGCAGGGATTTATACAGTTGTTGTATTTAATGCTAATGGATGCAGTATAGAGTCTGACCCATTCCCATTTGGAGTTACTTCAATAGATGATATATTGTTAAAAGAATTTAAGGTCTATCCTAATCCTACAATAGATATATTACATATTATAACACCACAAATTTTAGGTAAAGATTATACTATTTCTGTATATGACTTTATTGGCAAGAAAGTATTTGAGTTTGACAACACAAAAATACAATTAGAGCAACCAGTAATTAATTTAGCCACATTAGCTGCTTCAAATTACAAATTGATTATAAAATATAAAGATGGTAATATTTGGAATACAACAATAAATAAAAAATAATTAAAAAAATGAAAAGAATATTATTAGCAGTATTACTAATTCCAACAATAGTATTTTCTCAAAGTAAAGGTGATTATTTTGTGCAATATAATTACGGACAAGTATTTGACAGATATAATAAAGATGATCTTAATCCATACTCACCAGATGTTCAGTCAGAATTTCAAGGTAGAGATGATATAGAAATGGGGACAAGGTATTCTTTTGGGTATTGTATTTCTGATCAAATCACCTTGGGGGTAGATTATATGGATGCTCAAATTTCAGGAGCGAATGCGATTGAATATTATAATGGGGAGTTTAATGAGAAAAATATTTTTGCAAATTATGAAATGGGAGAAAGTAATGGAATAACTTTTTTTGGAACAATAAGTTATGGATATGTTGAGTTTTCTTCAAAAAGATACTTCATGTTTGATAATGCAGAAATATCATTAAATACTGCTAATGGTACATCTAAGAAATTTGCCTATGGGGGAGGTCTTAGCTGCAAATTACATGATAATCTTGAGATCAGCTTAAGTATTACAAATTCAATATTAGATGATGGGTTTGATGGATGGGATTATGGATCAGGAAGTGATCAATACCTATATAAATCCTTTGGATTAAGAATTTATTTATAAAGAGGAGCATAGTACTGTAATAATAATTTGTGCAATTAAATAAAACTCTTTATATTTGCACCTGAAAATAGAGGAAGAAAAATGGAAGAGGCAGATAGCCTCTTCTTTTTTTACATACGCAATATGATTGCAAAAGAAGCAATAAGAAAAGTAGCAGAAGTTAAGATAAAAGAATTGGGTGGTTTTTTTGTTGATGTAAAAATAAATACTGCTAATGTTATAATGTTGTTTTTTGATAGAATGGATGGTGTTAATGTGGAACATTGTTTAGCAATAAGCAAACATATTGAAGAGCATTTTGATAGAGATGTTGAAGATTACGAACTTACTGTTTGTTCAGCAGGACTTGACAATCCTTTTATGGTGGAACAGCAATATCATAAATATATTGGCAAGGAAGTTGGCGTTTTACTTACCAATGGAAAGAGAAAAAAGGGGATCATTTTGTCCTATGAAGATAATGTTCTAACTCTTGAAGTAGCAAAAAAGAAAAAGGGCAGCAAAAAAGACCATATAATTGAGGATGTAGAAATTTCTATATCAAAAATAAAAGAAACAAAACTTAAAATAAATTTTAAATAAAATGGAAGTAGAAAATCTAATTGAATCGTTCTCTGAGTTTAAGGAGGTTAAAAATATTGACCGTGAAACCATGATGAATATCTTGGAAGATGTATTTAAGTCAGTATTAGCAAAAAAATATGATGATGAAGGAAGCTTTGATGTTATTATCAATGTTGATAAAGGGGATTTAGAAATTTGGAAAAATAGAGAAGTTGTTGAGGATGGTGAAGTTGAGAGTCCTATTTCACAAATTGCTTTATCTGATGCCTTAGCAATTGAGGATGATTATGAAATTGGAGAGGAAGTCTCAGAGCAAGTAAGTTTTGAATCAGAGTTTGGAAGAAGACAAGTGCTTGCTATCCGTCAGCATTTAATGGCTCGTATTACAGATCAACATAGAGATGAGTTAATGAAAAGATATGAGGATAGGATTGGGGAAATTATTCATGCTGAGGTTTATCAAATTTGGAGGAATGAAATTCTCTTGCAAGATGATGAAGGAAATGATTTGTCATTGCCAAAAGAAGAGCAGATTCCAAAGGATTTCTTTAAAAAAGGGGAGAGTGTAAGAGCTGTAATTAAGGAAGTGACTCTAAGAAATAATAAGGCAAACATTGTTCTTTCTAGAATTGCCCCTGAGTTTATAATGAGATTATTTGAACAAGAGGTTCCGGAGGTATTTGATGGGATTATTACGATAAAGAATGTTGTTCGTATGCCAGGAGAGCGAGCAAAAGTAGCAGTTGAATCTTATGACGATAGAATTGATCCGGTTGGGGCCTGTGTTGGAGTGAAAGGGTCAAGAATTCATGGCATTGTACGTGAGTTAAGAAATGAAAATATTGACGTTGTAAATCACACAGAAAACATGCAGCTATTAATTAGCAGAGCATTGTCTCCAGCTAAAATAAAATCAGTTTCATTAGATGAAAACAAGATGAGGGCAGCAGTTTATATGGATGCAGATCAAGTGTCATTAGCAATTGGCAGGGGTGGACATAATATTAATTTGGCGGGAAAACTTGTTGGTTATGAAATTGACGTATATAGAGATACTGATAGTATTGAAGATGATGTAGCTCTTGACGAGTTCTCTGATGTTTTGGAGGAATGGGTTATTGATGCGCTTAAAAATATTGGTTGTGATACCGCCAAGAGTGTACTTGCTTTGCCATCAAAAGATTTAGTATTAAGAACTGATTTAGAAAAAGAAACTGTAGAGGAAGTTCTAAAGATATTAAATTCAGAATTTGAAGATTAAGATATAAATTTAACTGCTAGAGTATGTCAAATAAAGAAACCGTAAGATTAAATAAGTTAGTAAAAGAATTCAATGTGAGTATAGATAGAATATTCACTTTCTTAGAAACTAAAGGCATAACTGATTTAAAACCAAATTCTAAAGTGTCTCATGATGTTTATATGGATTTATTAGGTGAATTTGACTCTGAAAAGAAAGCAAAGTTGTCTGCTGAATTATTAGCTAAAGAGAAAGAATTAGCTAAAGCTGAAGAAATTATCAAGCAACAAGAAGCTGAAGAACAAGCTGAATTAGAAAAAATAAAATTACAAGAGGAGAAAGATAAAAAATTAGATTTAGAAGAAAAAGAAAAGGTCTCAGAAAAAGAAAAGGTCTCAGAAAAAGAAAAGGCCTCAGAAAAATTTTCAAAAGGAGTTGATAAGAAAGATGTAGATGCAGAAAAAGATGTAGATGCTAATAAAGAGGGGAATTTAATAAAGGCTACAGCTGCTAAACTTAAGGGCATAACAAAAACAGGCACAAAAATTGATTTGGATCAATTTAAAAAACCAGATAAAGCAGAAAAAAAGAAAAGAGTTAGAATTGTAAAAGCCAAAGTTGATCCTAAGAAGTTTAAGAAGTCAAGTGCACCTAAAAAACAAACTTTTGAGATTTCTCCTGAAGAAGCTCAAAAAAGAGTAAGAGAAACACTTGCAAAATTACAAGGGGGAGGCAAAACATCCTCGGTAAAAAATAGGAGAGAAAAGCGGCAAGCTCATAGAGAGGTTGCAGCTGAGGAGACCTCACAGAAAGCAGCTTTAAACCAAACTATTAAAATAGCAGAATTTGCAACTGCTAGTGAACTTGCTAGTATGATGGATGTTTCAGTTACTGAAATTGTTACTACTTGTATGGGGCTTGGGATGATGATTAGTATAAACCAAAGAATTGATGCCGAAACAATTCAAATGTTGGCAGAGGATTTTGGATTCAAAGTAGAATTTGTTGGTGCTGATGTACAAGAGTCAATAGAAGAGATTGTAGACTCTGAAGGTGAAATGGATATAAGAGCTCCTATTATTACGATAATGGGACATGTCGATCATGGAAAGACTTCATTAATGGATTACATTAGAGAAACAAATGTTATCGCAGGCGAAAGTGGTGGTATAACTCAACATATTGGTGCTTATGAGGTGACATTAGAAGGTGGTAAAAAAATTGCTTTCCTTGATACGCCAGGACACGAAGCCTTTACTGCAATGAGAGCAAGAGGAGCCAAAGTTACCGACATAGTTGTAGTTGTAGTGGCTGCTGATGATAGAGTGATGCCACAAACTAAAGAAGCGATTAGTCATGCTCAAGCTGCTGGCGTACCTCTTATCTTTGCTATTAACAAAATTGATAGACCAACTGCAGATCCTGAGAAAATTAAAGGAGAATTAGCAGAGATGAATCTTTTAGTTGAGGATTGGGGAGGTAAATATCAGTCGCAAGATATTTCTGCAAAGTCAGGTGCTGGTGTGCCAGAGATTCTAGACAAGATTTTATTAGAAGCAGAGATGCTTGACTTAAAAGCTAATCCTAATAGATTGGCAAAGGGGACTGTCATTGAAGCTTCACTAGATAAAGGAAAGGGATATCTGTCAACTATTTTGGTTCAAATAGGGACCTTGAAAGTAGGAGATTATGTTCTTGCAGGATCTTTTTCTGGTAAAGTTAAAGCTTTATTAGACGAGAGAGGAGAATCAAGGAAAGATGCTGGTCCATCAACACCTGTTGTATTATTAGGTCTGGATGGGGCTCCAACAGCTGGGGACGAGTTTTATGTTATAGAAAGCGAACAAGAGGCAAAGAAGATTGCCTCAAGAAGAGCTCAATTACAAAGAGAGCAAAGTATAAGAACTCAAAAAAACCTTACTCTTGATGAGATTGGAAGAAGAATTGCCCTTGGAGGTTTTCAAGAGATTAATGTTATTGTTAAAGGAGATGTTGATGGGTCAATAGAGGCCCTCTCTGATTCATTGCAACAACTTTCAACCGATGAGATTAAAGTAAATATTATTCAGAAAGCAGTAGGTCAAATCTCAGAATCTGATGTAATGTTAGCAGCAGCATCAGATGCAATTATAATTGGCTTTCAAGTGAGACCGTCTTTGAAAGCCCGTAAATTAGCTGAGAATGAACAAATTGACATAAGACTTTATTCTATAATTTATAAAGCAATTGAAGAATTAAAATTAGCAATGGAGGGGATGCTATCTTCTGATTTTGAGGAGAAAATCGTGTGTAATATTGAAATTAGAGATGTGTTTAAGATTTCAAAAGTTGGTAAAATTGCTGGCTGTATGGTGCTTGATGGCTCATTAAATAGAGACACTGGAGTAAGGATCATACGAGATGGGATAGTTGTTTATACGGGAAAACTGTCATCATTAAAACGATTTAAAGACGATGTTAATGAAGTTAAAAAAGGATTTGAATGTGGTATCTCGATTGAGAATTTCAATGATATTAAAGTAGGTGATATTATTGAAGGATATGATGAGGTTGAGATAAAAAGAACACTTACATAATTTATCTTTCTAATAGGTCCTGATCAATTATAATTGATACAGGATGAGCTCCAGGAAAATTTTTACTTATCTTATGTTTCACTTTTAACGCCTCATTTTTAGTTTTAAAATTTCCGACTGTAAGTTTATAGTAAGGAGAGTCAAATGTGATTTTTGCAGGAATTTCAGGGTATAGATTAGTAAATTTGACTTGATAAGGAAGGATGTTTTCACGTTTGGAGGTGAACTTTATTTGTAATCTCCATCCATCAACCCCACCTTTATCTCTTAAGATTGTTTTATATTTATGTAATAAATTAGTAACCCCTTTCTCATCTATACTTATTATGGAGCCTTTAGAGTTAAATGTAGTGTCACTTTGTGCAAACGCTAATAGTGGTATTAAAAACAAGATTAGTAGTATTTTTTTCATAGTTCAAAAATATAAAATATTTTGATTTGTCTTTTAGTATTATTGCAAAGTGAGAAATTCATTTAGATATTATGGTTTTAATAAGTTGGGACTACTCAAAGCTTTACTTAATATATCTAATAATATGGATTATATTAGTGTATTGGTTTCTAATCTTGATAAAAAAGATTCAAATTTACCAAAAGATTATATTAACTATGATATCATTGCCGGAGTTGATAAGCGAGATCTTCTTATTACTAATGATGATTCTTTTGAGCAGTTAAATAATTTTCATTCTCAAAGAGAAGATTGGTTATTTGGTTATTTGTCTTATGATCTTAAGAATGAAATTGAAGACTTGTCATCCAACAATATAGATAATTTTAATACTGATAATTTATCTTTTTTTGTTCCTGAGTATGTATTGTTATTAAGTGAAGAAACTCTAGAAATACAAACATATTATTCAAAAAATAATTGTGATGAATTTGTTAGAGCGTTTAACTTTTCAGACTTATCCAGTTGTCCGCACAAGGTTAGTCTTAGAAGAAGAGATGATAAGACATCTTATTTGAAAAAGATTAATAGGATAAAAAACCACATACAAAGCGGAGATATTTACGAGATGAATTATTGTCAAGAGTTTTACGCAACTGGCGCTAAAGTTGTGGCTGAGTCTATTTTTGCAGAATTGAATACAAGAATGCAGACTCCTTTTGCATCTTTTTTAAAATTAAAGGATAAATATATTTTGTCTGCAAGTCCAGAGAGGTTCTTAAGAAAAACAAAAACTAATATTTTGTCACAACCTATAAAAGGAACTCGAAAGAGAGGTGATTCAAAGTTGACAGATGATAATTTAATAGATGAATTAAGGACATCTCAGAAAGATATTTCTGAAAATGTGATGATTGCAGACTTAGTTAGGAATGATTTGTCAATTACTGCAAAAAAAGATACTGTAAAAGTTGACGAGTTGTGCAAGGTGTATACTTTTAAAAAAATTCACCAAATGATAACATCTATTAGTTCTGAGATAGATAGAAATATTAGTTTTACGGACGTTTTAAAATCTTCATTTCCTATGGGATCAATGACAGGAGCCCCTAAGCTTAGATCAATGGAATTAATTGAGTATTTTGAAGATTTTAAACGAGGGGCTTTTTCAGGAGCAGTTGGCTATATTACACCACAAGCTGATTTTGATTTTAATGTTGTTATTAGAACAATTTTATATAATTTGGCGAATAATTATTTGTCTATTGGGGTTGGTGGCGCAATTACTATTAACTCAGAACCTATGGAGGAATATGAGGAATGTCTAATTAAGGCTAAACCACTTTTTGATGTCTTAAATTTTCAAATCGATGATTAATAAAATTCAAAAATATATTAATAATAAAAATCTTTTTTCAAAAGATAATTATTTGCTTTTAGCTATTAGTGGAGGGGCTGATAGCGTGTTTTTGTTTTTTATTCTTCAAAAATTAGGATATACCATTGAGTTGGCACATTGTAATTTTAATTTAAGAGGCAATGAATCTGATGAAGATGAGCGTTTTGTTAAGGATTTAGGCGAGAAATTTGGCGTTAAGTATCACATTAAATCTTTTGCAACTAAAGTATATTCTAAAAAGCAAAATATGTCGATTCAAATGGCAGCTCGTAATTTAAGATACAAATGGTTTGAAGAATTGTTGGAATATAGAAATCTTGACTTTGTTATTACTGCACATCATAAAGATGACAATATAGAAACTTTCTTTATTAATTTAGTTAGAGGTACGGGTGTTAATGGATTATGCGGCATAAGATCTAAAAATAAAAGTGTTATTCGTCCTTTGCTTGAGATAAGCAGGAAAGAAATAGAATGTTATTTAATCGAGCATAAAATAAGATATCGTACAGATAGTAGTAATTCAGAGATCAAATACCTAAGAAATCAAATTAGACATCAGTTAATCCCCTTGCTCGAGGAGATGAATCCTAATATAAAACAGACAATAATAGATGAAATATCTGTTTTAAATGGGGTAAGTAAGGTGTTTCAACAACAAGTAGATGTGATAAGACATCGAGTTCTTATAGAAAAAGATGGCATTTATAAGATTAATATTTCTGAGTTAATGAGGTTAGAAATTCCAGAAATTTTTTTATTTGAGATTTTAAAACCTTTTGGATTCCATAAGGTTGATCAAATTATAAAAGCAATATGCTCTCAGAGTGGAAAACAATTTTTTTCTGATACTTTTCAGTTAATTATAGATAGAGAAGAAATTATTATTTCGATGTTAGAGAATGAGCATGATGATGTGGAAATTCTTGAGGGAGAAACTGAGATTACACATCCTTTAAATATGGAGTTTATTATCTCTGATAATTTTTCATTAGATAACAACCCAAATATTGCAATATTAGACTTTGAAAAACTATCTTTCCCTTTAAGATTAAGAAAGTGGAAGCATGGTGATAAATTTAGGCCATTAGGGATGCGTAATTTCAAAAAATTAAGTAATTTCTTTATAGACGAAAAATACTCTCTTTTAGATAAACAACAGCAATGGATATTATGTTCGGATGATGCTATTGTTTGGATTGTTGGAGACAGAATTGACGATAGATATAAGATTGATACTAATACAAAAAAAGTGTACATTGCAGAACTTTTATAATAACCTAAGATGTCAGCATTTGATTTTATAGAGAAACAATATTTAGGATTAAATAAAATGGCTTTAACTAGAAGATTAGCTTTGGCTATTTTTTGTTTCATTGCTTATTATTGGCGCGTGAATCATGATAAATCAGGAGAATTATATTTTGTTATTGGGATTGTGATTATTATATTTTCTATATTACTATTATTTGTGCTCCATTTTGAGACAAAGGTATTTAATGGCAGTATAATTTTTGATGGGTTATGGACAGCAAGAAAAATAAAGATTGATATATCAAGTCTAGTCTCTGCTAAAAAAGTTCATTATAGTAAATATATAATTAATCGTGCAGTCTATAATTTACACTTTAAAGGGACAATACGATTTTACACTGGCGGCAATGATGCTGTTGAGCTTACAGATAGAGATGGGTTAATTTATCTGATAGGGAGCCAGAGAGCAGAGGAGTTAAGTGAAGTTATAAACAATAAATTAAAGTAATATTTGTACTAAGATTAATTATTTGTCGTTTTTCATATTTATATATAAAAACTATAAAGAATAAAAATTAAAAAAATGAAACGATTATTAGTTATATCATTTATATTCATTAGCCTATTTGCATCAGCTCAAATGTATGATCCGGTTCAGTGGGTTTTTTCTAAAGAAAAGATATCAGAGAACGAGATAGAGCTTCAATTTAAAGCTCATATTGAGGAAAACTGGCATTTGTATTCTCAGCATTTGCCCGCTGGTGTTGATGCATATCCTACGGAGTTTATTTTTTTAAAAACAGAAAATTATGAGCTGATTAGTGAAATGTTTGAGCCAGAACCTATTAGGAAAGCTGATGCTATGTTCGACAATCTTATTTTACCATACTTTGAAGATGAAGTTGTTTTCCGTAAAAGAATAAGAGTCGAATCTGCTGATGATTTTAAAATAAGTGGCGAGATTAGTTTTATGTCTTGTGATGAATCTCAATGTGTATTCCCGCCATTAACTCCTTTTTCATTTGATATAGAAGGCGTAGAGAATGGAGAAAGAGGAAGTATGTGGTGGTTGTTTTTTATTGCTTTTATGAGTGGTTTTGCTGCGCTAATAACACCTTGTGTATTCCCAATGATTCCTCTGACAGTTTCATTTTTCACTAAAAAAAGTAAAACAAAAGCAAAGGGAATCGCAAATGCAATTATTTACGGAATTTCTATTATTGTAATATATGTTGCTTTAGGTGTAGGGGTGTCATCAATTTTTGGAGCTGATGCGCTTAATAATATGGCTACCAATGTGTATTTTAATATCGGGTTTTTTCTATTGTTGATCATTTTTGGAGCTTCATTCTTAGGTGCATTTGATATTCAATTGCCAGCATCTTGGACTAATAAAAGTATAGAAGCAGAAGGAAAAGGAGGATTAATAGGAATCTTTTTTATGGCATTTACTTTGGCCTTAGTTTCTTTCTCATGTACAGGCCCTATTGTAGGGACTTTATTAGTCGAAGCTGCTACTGGTGGCTATATG
The DNA here is from genome assembly GCA_002730985.1 of Flavobacteriales bacterium. Lineage (GTDB taxonomy): Bacteria > Bacteroidota > Bacteroidia > Flavobacteriales > BACL11 > BACL11. The sequence goes on from PCBP01000061.1 coordinate 10,798, forward strand.
GGGCCTATTATTGGCATGCTTGGTTTTTCATTAGCAATAGCATTGCCATTTACTTTATTTGCAGCTTTCCCTGGATGGCTAAACTCTTTGCCACAATCTGGAGGATGGTTAAATTCAGTCAAAGTAACATTAGGATTCTTAGAAATAGCACTAGCATTTAAATTTTTGTCAAATGCCGATTTAGTATTACAAACTCATTGGCTGGAACGTGAACTATTTATAGCAATATGGATTGTTATTTTTGGATTATTAACTATGTATTTGTTAGGCTTTCTAAGATTTGCTCATGATTCAGATTTAAAATATATTTCAGTCAGCAGGTTATCTGTAGCTATTTTAACTGGGACATTAACAGTGTATATGATCCCTGGCTTATGGGGAGCACCATTAAAGATTATTAATGCATTTCCACCTCCAATGCATTATAGCGAATCTCCTTATGGTGTAGGGAATTCTCAAGGGGGTAGTTTGATTTTGGATGATCATATAAAAACTGGTCAGCATTTAGGACCTCAAGGAATAATGGTTTTTCATGATTATAAAGAAGGGATTGCTTATGCTAAAGAGTCAAATAAACCAGTAGTTATTGATTTTACAGGTTGGGCTTGTGTTAATTGCAGGAAAATGGAAGAACAAGTATGGTCTGACAAAAATGTTAAAAACATGCTTTCTAATGATGTAGTATTAATTTCATTATATGTTGATGAAAGAATGGATCTGCCAAAACATGAACAATACGAAACTACACTTGCTGGCAAAAAAAAGAAGGTGAAAACAACAGGAGATAAGTGGATGGTTCTACAAGCGAATAATTATGGAACAAATTCTCAACCGTATTATGTTTTTCTAAATCATAATGAAGAACAATTGGTAGAACCTGCAAATTATCAAGATTATGGCACAGTTGAGCTATTTACAGATTGGTTAAATAGAGGGCTTAAAGAATATAAAAAATAACATATTATGTCTAAGAAAAAAAATATAACAAAAAAATCAGAAGAATTCCTAAAAGACTATTTAAATAATTCATCGCCAACAGGATTCGAAAGTGAAGGTCAAAAGATGTGGTTAGGCTATATAAAACCATATATTGATGAGCATTTTGTTGATACATACGGAACAGTAGTTGGGGTAATAAATCCTAAAGAAAAATATAAAGTGGTAATTGAAGCTCATGCGGATGAAATATCATGGTTTGTTCACTATATTACAAAAGATGGATTTATTTATCTTAGAAGAAATGGAGGATCTGATCATCAAATTGCTCCATCAAAGAGAGTAAACATTCATACTAAAAAGGGCATGGTAAAGGCGGTTTTTGGCTGGCCAGCTATTCATACAAGAACTGCAGCTGATGAAAAGTCTCCAAAAGTGGACAATATCTTTTTAGATTGTGGAGCTAAGGATAAAGAAGAAGTTGAGAAACTAGGAATTTATGTGGGATGTGTAGTTACTTATGAGGATGAATTTATGGTGCTTAACAATAAGTATTATGTTGGAAGAGCTTTAGATAATCGTATTGGAGGGTTTATGATTGCTGAGGTAGCTCGTTTGCTGTATGAGAATAAGGTAAAATTACCTTTTGGATTATATATTACTAATTCAGTACAAGAAGAAGTTGGACTGAGAGGGGCCCAGATGATTGTTGAGAACATAAAGCCAGACGTAGCAATTGTGACCGATGTGTGTCATGATACTGGAACTCCTATGCTTGATAAAATTAAGCAAGGAGATACAAGATGTGGAGATGGCCCTGTTTTGACTTACGGTCCTGCTGTACAAAATAATTTGTTAGAACTTATTATTAAATCTGCTTCAAAGAATAAGATTCCTTTTCAAAGAGCCGCAGCTTCAAGAGCAACAGGGACAGATACTGATGCTTTTGCTTATGCAACTGGAGGAGTCGCATCTTCTTTAATTTCACTGCCCTTAAGGTATATGCATACTACTGTAGAAAGTGTTGCAAAGGTAGACGTGGAGAATGTAATCCGATTAATTTATGAGTCATTAAAGAAGATTAAAAACAATCATGATTTTAGATATTTGAAATAAATATTTCTTTATGTCTAAAGCAATCTAAGGTATGATCATTTACAATTCCCATGGCTTGCATCTGCGCATAAATAATAGTAGAGCCTACAAATTTAAAGCCTCTTTTCTTTAAGTCATTACTTATTTTATCCGATAATTTAGTTTTTTCTGGGAGTTTGTTATGTGCGTTAAAGTTATTTTTAATTTGTTTCCTATTTGTAAATCCCCAAATATAATTACTGAAAGTTTCAAATTCTTTTTGCACGTTCAGAAAAGAAATAGCATTGGTTTTAGCTGCATTTATTTTTAATTTGTTACGGACTATACCAGGATCTAATTGTAGCTCTTTTAATTTTTTATTCGAATAGTTAGATATTATTTTGTAGTCAAAATTGTCAAATGCTTTTCGGAAATTTTCTCTTTTCCTTAAAATAGTAATCCAGCTTAAGCCTGCTTGGAAGGTTTCTAATAACAATATTTCAAATATTTTCTCATCATTATATATAGGGACCCCCCATTCTTCATCGTGATATTTTATATAAAGCGGATCTTTTAGACACCACTTACATCTTGTTTTATTATCTGTATCCATTTTTTTGTAATCTGTACCTTAGATTATCTCTAATATTTAGCCAGAATAAATTATAATCTGCGGTATGGTAGTTTTTCATTCTGTAAAAACTAGCAAAAGGGATTTTGATGGGTTTTATCCAGACTACATTATTATAATTGTAGGCAGCTATTGATTTAGGATATTGTAGTTTATGATTTTTAAATAGAATGCCTAAATGATTCTTCTTTTTAGAGATAATAGAATCTGTTGCCCAGCTAATAGGGTTTACGCAGGATATACTATCATTAATACTCCAGTCACTTGGGTAGTATCCCTCTGCTAGTGTACGCCATGAGACAAAACAATTTAATTCTTCTGAGGAATTACAAGGAGGAAACTCATCATAGATTTTTTTTATTGGCATGCCTGGAAGATAGATTATAAGAAGTTGATTTTTCATAGTGTCATTTCTAAGAATAACTTCGTTTAATAGCCTCTCAGAATGATTGGTTCCTTGACTATGTCCAGCTAGAATAAATTTCTTTGAGTTGTTGTGATTTTTCCAATAATAAAGAAATGCATTTTTTACATCAAAATAAGCAATGTCATAAGCTTTATATCCATTTTTCAGATCTGAGTAACCATGAATATGCATTTGTCTATAATGCGGAGCATAGATATTTGCAATTCCTAAAAATACACTTGCTTGATATTTGATAGCAGACTTCCCAATTTTTTCATTGAGTTCTTTATCGTTAATATCTGCATTCCATCTATCTCCTTTGAGATAGATAGTTGGATGAACAAAAAAAACATCTATTTTAGGGTCGTAATTATATAAGGTATCGGTGTAATTCTTTGGTAGAATTGCGTAATGATTTTCTTTGTCAGTATGTTCTGCCCAATATTCTATTTTAGCATATTCAGGAGCATCTCCTACTAATTCTATATCAAAATCTTTTATTGGGGTATTTTGATTTGCACTAGTAATTTTGTAGGTTTTACAGGATTGTATATTTATTAGTGCAATTAGACAGAATAGATATTTGAATTGGCTTTCTCTATTTCTCTTTTCTATCTTCCGTGGCATTTTTTGTATTTCTTACCACTTCCGCAGGGACAAGGAGCATTTCTATTTACTTTTTGCTCAGCTCTTACTGGTTGTGGTTTTTGCGTAGTTTTTTCTTGAGGATTATTTGTGTTTTGCATAGAAGTTGTTCCTTCCGGTCTGCTCATTTGGAGGTTTGCATTCTGTCTTTTTGTATTATCTTCTTGCATGGCATTTGCTTGAGATGGCAAGCCAGACTTAAGTAAGAAACAAACAATATCTTTACTTACGTTTTCGATAAGAGATTTAAATAAGTTAAAGGATTCAAACTTATAAATTAATAGAGGGTCTTTCTGCTCATATACTGCATTTTGTACTGATTGTTTCAGATCATCCATCTCTCTTAAATGTTCTTTCCAGGTATCATCTATAATTGCTAGTGTAACACTCTTCTCAATTGACTCTGGTATGTTCTTACCTTCTGAATCATGCGCTTCTTTTAGGTTAGTTACAACTTGCAGTGTTTTTAATCCGTCAGTAAAAGGAATAACTATATTCTCGTAATTAGCTGACTGATTCTTATAAATATCTTTAATGACAGGAAATGCTTGATTAGCAATTGTTTCAGATTTATTTTGATATGATTTGTAACAATTATTAAACACCTCTTGAGTGATTAAATTGGTAGATAGATCCTTAAATTCATCTTCAGATATTGGACTTTCAGTTGCTAGTACTCTTATTAAATTAAGTTTGAAAGCATCATAATTTTTTTCCTGGTGAAGCTCATCAACTATGCCCTCACATGTGTCGTAAATCATGTTTAATACATCAAGTGAAATTCTATCTCCATGTAAAGCATGCCTTCTTTTTTTATAGATCACTTCTCTTTGTTGGTTCATTACATCATCATACTCTAGCAGCCTTTTTCTTGTCCCAAAATTATTTTCTTCCACTTTCTTTTGAGCCCTTTCAATTGATCTGCTTACCATAGAATGCTGAATTACTTCTCCTTCTTCAAGGCCCATTCTATCCATTAGTTTTGCTATTCTTTCTGACCCAAACAATCTCATTAACTTATCTTCGAGAGAGACATAAAATTGAGATGAGCCTGGATCTCCTTGTCTCCCTGCTCTACCTCTTAATTGTCTGTCAACTCTTCTAGAATCATGTCGTTCAGTCCCAATAATAGCCAAGCCTCCAGCATCTTTCACCTCTTTGGATAATTTAATATCTGTACCTCTTCCCGCCATATTTGTTGCAATAGTAACTGCGCTAGCTTTTCCAGCTTCTGAAACAATGTCAGCCTCTCTTTGGTGCATTTTTGCGTTTAATACATTATGTTTAATTCCTCTTCTTCTGAGTATGGTACTCAGTAATTCTGATATTTCTACAGATGTAGTACCTACTAGTACCGGTCTTTTTTCTTGAGTGAGAGTTGCAATATCTTCAATTACAGCATTGTATTTCTCGCGATTTGTTTTATAAACTAAATCATCTTTGTCGTCTCTAATAATTGGTTTGTTTGTAGGTATAGCAACAACATCCAATTTATATATCTCCCAGAATTCCCCTGCTTCAGTTTCAGCTGTACCGGTCATTCCAGATATTTTATCATACATTCTGAAATAATTCTGTAAGGTAACTGTTGCATAAGTTTGTGTTGCGGCTTCAATCTTCACATTCTCTTTAGCTTCAATTGCCTGATGTAGTCCATCCGAATATCTTCTTCCTTCCATGATACGACCTGTTTGCTCGTCCACAATTTTCACTTTATTTTCCATTACTACGTATTCTACATCTTTCTCAAAAAGAGTATATGCTTTAAGTAATTGGTTGATTGTATGCACTCTCTCACTCTTAATTGCAAAATCTCTTAGAATTTCATCTTTAGCTTGCGCCTTTTGAGAATCTGTTTTTTTAGAGTTATCAATTTCAGCAATACTATTTCCAACATCAGGTAATACAAAGAAGTCTTTATTTTCTGTTGAACTTGTCATGAGCTCTAATCCTTTCTCCGTTAGCTCAATGGAATTTGATTTTTCATCAATTACAAAATAGAGTTCGGCATCAACTTTGTGCATCTCTTTATTTTGGTCTTGCATATAAAAGTTTTCTGTTTTCTGTAATTGAGTTCTTATTCCGTCTTCTGACAAGAACTTAATAAGTGCTTTATTCCTAGGCAATCCTCTAAAAGCTCTTAAAAGGTTTAGCCCCCCTTTCTCGGCATCACCTTCTTTTAAAAGTTTTTTGGCATCAGAAATTACAGTATTAACAAATTTTCTTTGAGCATTTGCTAACTGATCAACCTTATGTTTATATTCATTATATTCATGTTTATCCCCTTGGGGAGTGGGGCCTGAAATTATAAGAGGTGTACGAGCGTCATCAATAAGTACGGAGTCCACCTCATCAACAATAGTATAATGTAATTTCCTTTGAACTAAGTCTTCCGGACGCTTGGCCATATTATCTCTAAGGTAGTCAAATCCAAATTCATTATTTGTTCCGTAGGTGATGTCAGCTAAGTAAGCCTCTCTTCTTGCATCAGAATTTGGTTGATGATTATCAATACAATCAATACTCATTCCATGAAATTGAAATAAAGGGCCCATCCATTGCGCATCTCTTTTTGCAAGATAATCATTTACAGTTACTAGATGTACTCCAAGTCCCGTGAGAGCGTTTAAGTAGATGGGAAGTGTAGCAGAAAGAGTTTTTCCCTCCCCAGTTTGCATTTCAGCAATTTTCCCTTGATGTAATACAATACCTCCGATTAACTGAACATCATAGTGAATCATATCCCATTTAATTTTAGTGCCAGCCGCATCCCAAGTTGTATGATAGGCTGCCTTATCCCCTTTTATAATTATAAAATCTTTTGTTGGGGCTAGTTCTTTATCATTCTCTGATGCAGTTACTTCTAGGGTTTCATTTTCAGTAAATCTTCTTGCAGTTTCCTTTACAATTGCAAATGCAGTTGGTAAGATAGTATTAAGTGTTTCTTCAATTTTTGCCAGAATAGTTTTTTCAAGAGCATCTATTTTCTTGTATAGTTCTTCTTTTTGTTCGGCTGGAATCTCTTTTGAGTTTGATTCTTCTTTTAATTTGTTAATTTGAGCTCTTTCTTCTGCAACAAAATCATTAATTTGGGTTTTTAGAGATATTGTTTTGTTTCTTAGTTCATCATTTGTTAACGGGGATAATTGTCCATATTGTTTATTTATCTCTTTAACAATAGGAGCTATTAGCTTAACATCTTTATCATATTTGTTGCCAAATAATTTACTTAGGACATCTAAAAAACCCGCCATATTTATTTTTCAATTTTAAGTAAGTAAATGTAGTGTTTTACAATAGTATACAAAATAAAAGAGGCTGAATTCGACTTTGGTATTAATATTCTTCCTCATTGAAGAAGAAATCATCTTTTGTGGGATAGTCGGGCCAGATATCTTCAATAGTCTCCCATTGCATCCCAACCTCTTCTTCCACTAGTTCTCGTAAGTTCTCTACCACCTCCATGGGAGCTCCTGAACGTATTGCAAAATCAATTAACTCATCTTTGGTTGCCGGCCAAGGCGCGTCTCCTAATTTTGATGCTAATTCTAAAGTCCAATACATTTTAATATCAAGTTAAGTTTTTGCAAAATTATATTTTTTATTGAATAGGAGATGATTTTGTTAATTTTTTTCCCACTCAATAGCAAGCATCTTATTTTCCATTAGAATGAAGCGGGCTAAAACGAATAAATAATCTGACAATCTATTTAGATACTTGATGTGTAAGGAGTTGATTCTTGTTTCTTGTGTTAGAGCAACTAAATTGCGTTCAGCTCTTCTGCAGACTGTACGCGCAATATGACATTTAGATACTGTAGGGAGTCCAGATGGAAGGATGAAATTCTTTAAAATAGGTAATGCTGCATCCATGTTGTCAATTTCACTTTCTAACATTTTAATGTTTTCTTCTGTTATATTTGGTAATTTAATTTTCTTATTTGACCCGTCAAATGCGATGCAAGAACCCATATTAAAGAGTTGATTTTGGATTTTAAGGAGTGTTTCTTTTTGGGATTTACTAATCTTTTGATCAAAGATATTACCAATAAAGGCATTTAATTCATCAATAGTTCCATAGCATTCTAGTCTAGCATGGTTCTTTTTAACAATGCTCCCTCCTAGTAATTGCGTATCTCCCTTGTCTCCTTTTTTCGTATAAATTTTCATAATTAGAATCGTATTGTATAATGTTCTTTGCTTAGTTCTGATTTTATAAACACAATGCCAAGATAAAACAAATCAACAGTTAAAGTAGTTTTTTTGTCTGATTTTATATGCTCCCAGGCATTTTGCATTCCTTTAGACCAATGAATATCATCAAAAATAAAAATAGTATCGTTATTTGCATATTTTAGACATTCTTTAAAATATCTAATTGTAGGCTGCTCTTGATGATTGCCGTCAATAAAAGCCAAATCAATTGTAGTAATTTCCTTCAGTTTTTTTTGTAAAGTATTTTGAAAATCACCTGATGTAACAGTAATATTTTTCGCATCTAGGTTATTAAAATTCTGTTTAGCAATTTTTATTGTTTCTAAGCATCCTTCAAAGGTGTGTACTTTTGATGCTTCTTCCGCTTTTGCTAAATATAGCGTGCTGATTCCTAATGACGTTCCAAGTTCTAAGATATTTTGAGGCTTGTAAAATTGGACTATTCTGTAAAGTAATTTACCGAATTTTGAATTCTTTGAAGAATTCTTGGCTACATCTTTCACTTTCCTTTTTTTGGCATTATTCACATGGCTTCCAGCTCCAAAATCAGTAATTTCTATAATCTGATTTAATTGACATAGTTCTTTTCTTAAGTTTTCAATTATTTTACAATTTTCATCATCAGAATTTCCATTTAATACTTTTGTGATAAACTCATATAAGAATGGGGATTGTGCGCTATGTTTATTTTTTGCAACAAGTAAATATTTGATGTATCTTTTTATAAATATGAGGGTTTTCATGATCTTATTGGGCACAGATTACACAAAATTTGCTTTGCGGCTGTATCATGAGTCTGACAAATGGGATAGCTTTATTGCATTTGTTGCACATGCCAAAATCAGGGTCTTTAAATTTATTTTGCATAGTTTCTAATTGTTGCATTTTTTCTTTTGCAACTCGTAAAGCTGCCTCTACTATGCTTTTATTGTTAATCGCATCCATTCTACTGACTCTTCCAATTGAGTTTTCTGGGGAAATTGGCTTGCAGAGACTAGAGTACTCCTCTATCTTCTCTTTGGTATCTCTTATTTCCGTCTTTAGTTTGGCTTTTAATGCCTTTAATTGAGCTTTCTCCATTAAGACAAATGTATAATTTTTTAATGTACTTTTGTAATATGATAATTATTACAGGTGCAGCAGGTTTTATTGGCTCGTGTTTAGTGAAGAAATTAAATAGTTTAGAAAGGGATAAATTAATTTTGGTTGATGATTTTTCAAGTGATGACAAGAATAAAAATTTAGCAGGGAAATATTTTCATAATAAAATTGACAGATCTCAATTTATAGAATGGTTTCGGAAGAATGCCAATAAAATTACAGAAGTATATCATATTGGTGCTAGAACAGATACCACTGAGCTTGATATTGCTATTTTTGATAAATTAAATTTGAATTATTCAAAAAGTTTATGGAAAATATGTACTGATCATGAGATTCCTTTTATTTATGCTTCCTCAGCAGCAACTTATGGATTAGGTGAGTTTGGGTTTGAAGATGATCATTGTATGGTGAATAAATTAGCCCCTCTTAATCCTTATGGTATTTCTAAAAATGCTTTTGATAAATGGGTGATATGTCAGGATAGACAACCTCCTTTCTGGGCTGGGTTTAAGTTTTTTAATGTTTATGGCCCTAATGAATTTCATAAAGGCAGGATGGCCTCAGTTATATTTCAGGCTGTAAATCAGATTAAGAAAACAGGAGAAATGCACCTTTTCAAATCTCATAATCCTAAGTATA
>PCBP01000062.1 GCA_002730985.1 Flavobacteriales bacterium
CTTCCCTCCTAGTACCAGATTTATTGATATGAACAGCAGGATAAACTCTCTTATCTGCAATTCGTCTATCCAGAGCTACTTCCATATTGCCCGTTCCTTTAAATTCCTCAAAAATGACTTCATCCATTCTGGAGCCTGTATCTACTAGGGCAGTAGCGATAATTGTTAAGCTCCCACCTTCTTCTAGATTTCTAGCAGCACCAAAGAATCTCTTAGGTTTCTGAAGGGCATTTGCATCTACGCCACCAGTCAAAACTTTACCAGAAGCAGGTGCAACAGTATTGTATGCTCTTGCTAACCTTGTAATTGAGTCGAGAAGAATGACCACATCTTTCTTATGTTCTGATAATCTTTTAGCCTTCTCTAAAACCATATCTGCAACTTGAACATGCCTAGATGCGGGCTCATCAAATGTACTTGAAACAACTTCACCCCTAACTGTTCTTATCATGTCAGTGACTTCTTCTGGCCTTTCATCTATTAGTAGGACAATTAAATGTGCCTCTGGATAGTTTGCCGTGATCGATGATGCAATATTTTGAAGAAGTATAGTTTTACCAGCTTTTGGGGGCGAAACAATTAAGCCTCTTTGTCCTTTTCCGATTGGCGATGCTAAGTCTATGATCCTTGCAGTTAAATCTTCTACGCTACCTGTACCCTGCTCAAGTTGAAATCTTTCTTCTGGAAAATAAGGCGTAAGGTTTTCAAATAATGCTTTCGTTCTCACATTCTCAGGATCCTCAAAGTTGATTTCCGAAACCTTTAATAGTGCGAAATAGCGCTCATTGTCTTTCGGAGGTCTTACTGATCCTGATACGGTGTCTCCGTTCCTGAGGTTGAACTTTCTAATTTGTGTAGGTGAGACATAAACATCATCTGGACCTGCAATATAGGAGGTATCAGCAGACCTTAAAAAGCCAAAACCATCTTGTAACACTTCTAGCACGCCCTCACCAAAGATCATCTTGTCTTGAGCGGCATGGGCTTTAAGAATTGAAAAGGTGATATCCTGCCTTCTTGCTCTGGATATATTTTCAACACCCATTTCCTGTGCTGTTTTTTGAATCTCAGTGATTGATTTTGTCCGAAGATCAGGAAGTCTAAGTACATCGTCGCCTTCTAGCTCTGACTTTGAAATTACATCTTCAGATGTAAATGTTGCAGCTCTGTCTCTAAAGTCTTTTTTGTGACCAGAATTTCTTTTTCTTTTTCTTCCGTTTGATGGCATTTTTTTATATATTTTGATTAATGAAATTTTCTATTTGCGCCTTAGAAGCTGCGCCAATATGTTGTGACTTGACTTCTCCATCTTTAATGATGATTAGGGTTGGTATACTCCTAATTGCATACTTCATGGCTATTTGACTATTGCTATCAACATCAAGCTTTATAATTTTTATCTTTTCACTCATTTCTTGATCAATTTCTTCGAGAATTGGTCCAATCATTTTGCAAGGACCACACCACTCAGCCCAAAAATCAACAAGAACTGGAACATTTGAAGATGTAACATCCTCTTCAAATGTCTTATCTGTTGTTTGCATTATTCCCATGTGTATCTATGAATCTTTAATTAACTTGGCTTCAAAAAAGCATAATGTGATTAATCAACCTTGAATTTGGTTGCGGATGTTCATTCTTCTTAATTATCAGCTATTTTGCAAGTTTTTTTTATAAATATAGAAATAATAAGTAAAATGTAATTCCTCTTTGATCTAAACATGATGGCTAATTTTTCATTCAACTTCAAAAAAATAGACTTCTTAGTAAGTATTTCGAAGAATGCTGCAGGGCAATCATGAATCAGGCTTTAAAAGAAATGGCGCTTAGTATCCCAAATTCTCTCAGAAGTATGAGAAATGCTCATAAATCCTAGTTTTAATTATTATATAATTGGTATATTAAATGAATAAAAGCTCTGGTTTTGCCTTGAGATCGGTTTGGTGAATATACTTTGTTCTTTTAGAAGGAGGAATTATAAGCTTTTTTAAACTATTTTTTTAGCAACTATTAATGATATATACATATATTACAACTACTTAGCCTATATCAGATATTCTTAATCTAATTCAAATATGGTAAAAAAAGTCAGTAAAAAGAAATTAATTAATGCTGCAGTTGAAATATCTAAAAAAGCAGGAGAAGCAATACTAGAAGTCTATAATTCTGACTTTGAATACACAATTAAAGAAGATTCGTCTCCTCTTACGAAAGCAGATCAAAAATCTCATGATCTAATTTTACATAACCTAAGGCTACTAGATCCTCATATTCCAATTCTTTCAGAAGAGGATTCAGATATTCCATTCAGTAAGAGGTCAAAATGGAATAGATATTGGCTAGTTGATCCATTAGATGGAACAAAAGAATTTATAAAAAGAAATGGTGAATTTACAGTCAATATTGCTTTGATAGAAAATAATCTTCCTGTACTGGGAGTAATTCATATTCCAGTCTCTAATGAAACTTTTTGGGGGTCTAATTGCTCAGGCTCTTTTTATAGTCAAGATAATAAAAAAGAAAAACAAATATATGTCTCTAAAAATATTGATGATCCAATAACAATTGCAACTAGTTCATCACATCCAAGTAAAGATTTAGATAATTTATTAAAAAAATTTGAGTCCTATGAATTAATTAAAAAAGGTAGTTCGATTAAGTTATGTCTTGTTGCATGCGGTACAGCAGATATTTATCTTAGACTTGGCCCAACATCAGAATGGGATATTGCTGCTGGGGATGCAATTATAAAGTTTGCAGGTGGAAATATTATAAGTCTTCTAGATAAAGATATTCTTACTTATAACCTTAAAGAAAGTCTATTAAACCCAGAATTTATAGCTTTCAATAATGATCATAACAAAAAGAGAATCTTGACCTTATTAAACGAATAAACAATTTCTCATTAGTAAGATATAGTCTAAGATTTTTCAGGTTTTGTGACACCTAAAATAATAAAAAATATCACAAGAGTAAGATATCCATAAAGAAGATAGTATTCTTTAATTTGCCAGTAGTTCGATGCAACACCAATTAAACCTGTTACGAAAGAAATAGAAACAATTATGCTCAAAATTTTAACATCAGAATAGCCAGAATCAGAGAGAAAATAGTGGATATGTTTTCTATCTGGGACAAATATAGACTTTGAAGACCTAATCCTTCTTATAATTATTAACACAGTGTCCGTTAGGGGGAAAAAAATGAACCAGAGTGAAGAAACAGGAGTGATAAGATCTGTTTCCTGAGAGAGGTATATCAGATTCCAAGAAACTATATAGCCTAGGCCTGTAGATCCATGATCTCCTAAAAATATTTTTCGCTCATTACCAAAAAGACTGAGATTAAATGCAAGGAAACCAAGAATGCTTAATATTAAAATGAGGCCCCAGTTATAAGCGATATTATTCAAATATAGTAAGATTAAAATTGAAGTAATTATCACAACAGTAACAGAACCTGTAAGGCCATCCATTCCATCTAGCATATTGAAAGCATTGCATACTCCAACAACACAAAAGATTGTTATAGGTATGCCAAGCTCATTCAATGTGATTGTGCCAAGTCCGAATAAATCTCCTAAATCTTTTAAATAGATGTCTGTGAAAATAATAATGATCCAACTAGAAAGAATTTGAGCAATCACTCGTAGAGAAATAGGAGTTCTAATATATTCTATTCCATCAAGAATACCAATAATAAGTATGGGTATTAGCGAGATAATAACAATCCGATAAAAAGGATCTACACCAAAAACGAAAGTTCCATAAATAATTGATATATATATGATAATTCCACCTATTAATGGAACACTACCTTCATGCTTTTTTCTTTTTTCATTTGCTGTATCAAGTAACTTGATACTTTTAGCAAAAGATGAAATCAAGGAAGTAATAACTACCAAGCCAAAGAACCCTAGAAGCAAGGATTGATATGAAATTAGTGGTCCATTAGTTATTGCTACAGCTAATACCAGAAAATATAGACCCAATATTGTTATTCCAATTAACTTTCTATACATATTTGGGGGGGGATTTATCCTAAAATTTTTTTTAATTAGTCAAAATTTGAGTCACTCTAATCTACCATAACTATCATCATAGCGAATGATATCAGATTCCTCTAGAATCTCTCCACACTGGACTTCAATTATGATCAAATCCTCATTATGCTCATTGGACAAACGATGCTTGGAGCCTAGAGGTATATAAGTGTACTCTCCAGCTTGTAAAGTAAATTTTTTTTCATCAATCTCTATCGTTGCTACTCCTCTAACAACTATCCAGTGTTCTGCTCTATGTTTATGTTTTTGCAAACTAAGCTTATTATCAGGATTAACTATGAGTTGCTTAACCTTGAACCCTTTATCATCAAGAAAAGAAATATTTTTGCCCCAAGGTGATGCAATATTTGTTATATCAGAAAACCCTTTTGGTAAATTAGCTTCATTATATTGCTCTATAAAATCATTAATAAGCCAAGAACTGCTATTAATCTTTTTGGTACCACCAACTCCAAATTCCCATTTTACTCTTTCATTGCCTTCATACCGATCAAGTTCAGGACAATTGGTTTTCCCTCTATCGCCGCCATTAGCAAATATCACTAATTCAGCAATCGTTAGACTCTTCTCGATGGCATCAGAAGCTGACATATCCTTATCATCAAAGGCAATAACCTCATCTACTATCTCTAAGTTTTTTATAATGCTGGCTCTTTCTTCCCATGGCATAAAAGCATATCCCTTTTTCTGAGACAGCCAATCGTCAGAATTCAGTGCCACTATAAGGTAGTCAGATAGTCTTTTTGCAGCTTTAAAATATTCGATATGGCCCCTATGTAAAGGATCAAAACCACCAGAAACTAAACAAATACTTTTTCTCATAATTATCTTAATATTTCCATTATTGGGATTTGTTTAAACTAAAAAAACTCAAACAATATTTTCTAAATACCAATTATAAGTGTCTCTTAACCCCTTTCTCAAATCTAATTGAGGTTCCCAACCCATAGATCTTAATAGAGTGCTATCTATAAGCTTTCTAGGTGTGCCATCAGGTTTATCTTTATCAAACTTAACATTTCCCTTGAAATCAACAGTTTCAGCAATCAGCATTGCGAGATCGGAGATTGTATATTCTTTTCCACTTCCTACATTAATATGTGAAAGTTGAGGTTCAGTATTTTTAAGATATTCGCTTTTCTTTAAATTCATAATGTGAATAGCAGCACTAGCCATGTCATCAACATGCAGGAATTCGCGAAAGGGTTTACCTGTCCCCCAGACTAAGACATTACTTTTTTCATCTAACTTTGCACTATGAAAACGGTGAATTAATGATGCGATAACATGGCTATTTTCAGGATGAAAGTTATCACCTGGCCCATAAAGATTCGTAGGCATAATACTCCTAAAATCAGTCCCATATTCTCTGTTGTAACTTTCACATAATTTTATTCCGGCTATTTTAGAAATAGCATATGGTTCATTCGTTGGCTCCAAGATTCCAGTTAGAAGCATATCCTCGATCATAGGCTGTTTTGAATTCTTGGGATATATGCAAGAACTTCCCAAAAATAAGAGCTTCTTTACCCCACTAATATAGGCTGAATGTATTACATTGGCCTCAATCATTAAGTTCTCATAAATAAATTGAGCAGGGTATGTATTATTTGCATAAATACCTCCAACTCTAGCAGCAGCCATGTAGACCTGATCGAACTCATTATTCTTAAAAAAACTATTAACTTCTGACTGTTGAGTCAGATCAAGCTCTTCACGAGTCGCTGTGATAATATTTCTATATCCTAATGATTTAAGATTTCTCAATATTGAGGAACCGACCATTCCTTTATGTCCAGCTAAAAATATTTTTTGCGAAGCAGCATCCATGCTATTCCTCAGAAGAAATATTCACTTCATGTCCATGCTTTTTCAAAAAAGCATTTCTTTTAGCGATTTTTAAATCCTCTAAAACCATTTCAGAACACATTTCCTCTGCAGTAATTTCTGGCTGCCATCCTAATTCATCTTTAGCTAATGTTGCATCTCCAATAAGGCTTTCGACTTCTGTGGGTCTAAAATACTTCTTATCAACCTTAACAATTACATCGTTAACGCTCACATTAGGGGCATTCTCTCCTTCTATCTTCTCTACAATGGCACATTCTTCTACACCATCACCTTCAAATCTTAATGTCAATCCTAAATTAGAAGCTGCCCAATTTATAAAATCTCTAACAGAATGCTGAACACCTGTAGCAATTACAAAATCTTTTGCCTCATTTTGTTGTAGCATCATCCATTGCATACGAACATAATCTTTTGCATGCCCCCAGTCACGAAGAGAATCAAGATTACCCATATAAAGGCACTTGTCTAGACCTTGGGCAATATTTGCAAGACCTCTTGTGATTTTTCTAGTTACAAAAGTTTCTCCACGACGTGGTGATTCATGATTAAATAGGATTCCATTACATGCATAAATTCCATAGGCCTCTCTATAATTTATTGTAATCCAATAAGCATATAACTTTGCTACAGCATATGGACTCCTAGGATAAAAAGGTGTGCTTTCACTTTGTGGTGTTTCTTGAACGAGTCCATATAATTCTGATGAGGAAGCCTGATAAAAACGAGTCTTCTTTTCTAAACCAAGTATTCTAATGGCCTCTAGAATCCTTAAAGCCCCTATTCCATCGACATCAGCTGTATATTCTGGTGTTTCAAAACTGACTGCTACATGGCTTTGTGCTCCTAAGTTATAAATTTCATCTGGTGTAATTTCATGAATTAACTTTATAAGATTTGTTGAATCACTTAAATCGCCAAAATGAAGAAAAAAATTACGGTTTGAAATATGAGGATCCTCATAAATATGATCAACTCTCGATGTATTAAATAATGAAGATCGACGTTTTATGCCATGAACTTCATAACCTTTTTGAAGGAGAAACTCTGCTAAATATGAGCCATCCTGTCCGGTAACTCCTGTAATTAAAGCTTTTTTTGTCAACCTATTACCTTGAAATTAAAGTCATTACTATACTATATGCTTAACTATTAATATAAGCAGAAATAAACTATCTTTTCATAATTTATAAATAGTCATCAAAAAAAATAACTACTATTCAGATGAATAATCTTCAAGCATATTAATAAAATATTTATTATTTTTGCTAAGGTATTTAAAGCTACCGGAACCTTCAATCATTCCTTCCCTGAATACATATATCTTATCAAATTCTTTGAGTATAGAAGGCTTATGAGTAACAGCAATAATAGTACTAAAATTTGATTTAAAAATAGATTTATATATATTTTTTTCTAGGACAGTATCCATTGCGCTTGTAGCCTCATCCAATATTAATATATTTCCTCCTCGCATTAATGCTCTTGCAATGGCAATGCATTGTTTTTGGCCACCTGAGACGATTTGTTTATCATCTGATAATAATGTATCTAAACCGCTTGGTAGTTTAGCAACTAATTCTTGCAATTCTGAGTCCAAAAGGATCTTATCTAAATTTATTTTTTTCTTTTTATTAAATACAGTCCCAAAAGCAATATTTTCTTTAATAGATGCTTCTAGAAAAAATACTTTTTGAGGAACATATGAAAAATTCAATCTATACTTATCTAAGTCGTTAAAAGAAAGCTCTTGGCTATCAATTAAAATCTGCCCATGAGTTGGCTCCATAAATCCTAAGAGTAAATCTATAAAAGTAGATTTACCAGAACCGCTTGGCCCTACTATTGCAATCTTTTCATGATTCTTAATTGACAGATTAATATTCTCTAACGAATGGGCATTAGCATTCAGATGTTTAAATGAAATATCCTTAAAAACTATCGAATCTTCAATAATTATAGGTTCTTTGTAATTATTACTCTTGATTTTAAGAGATTGATCAAACTCTAAAAATAAATCTGAAATATTCTTCAAATAGGGCAAACGAACATAAATCTCATGAGAAAAATAGAAAATATTTTGGAATGCTGGAAGTAGTTTCAAAGCAGCAATACCATAAATTGAAAAAGTTGCGAAGAATACAGCTGGATCTACGTTCTTAATTTTTGTAAAAAGTAGTAAGCCAACTAAAGCTATTAAGATTAGTGAGTCTATAAAAGACCTTGGTATTTGAGCTATAGCCATATTAGAGCCTTTAGCCTTTGCAAAACTATTATTTAATTCTGAGAATTTTGACAGTACTTCTTCTTGAGAATTATAAAAAATAATTTCTTTTAGAGACCCAAACATATTTTTTACTACATTCAGTATTGAATCCAATAACTGAGTTTGATTTAAACTATTAAAAGTAATTATTGGTTTAGTGCCAAAAAATATTATTAGATAGGTTATGGAAAGCATTGCTACGATAATTATCGTAAGCTGGGTATTAAAGATTAATAAAAAACCGATTATTAATAATGCGAGGATGCATTTACTGAAAAGATGCATAAGAAAATATAATATGTCTGATACCTCATTACCATCATTAATAACTCTAGACATACTTTTTGATGTAGGCATTTGAGTAAACTTAAGCAAGTCCATGTAGAGAAAATATTCAACGACTTTAGACTTAATATTTGCTCCAAGTATCTGTGAATATATGCCTATATAACGAATTGCAGACATTGAAGCTATTATATTTACAATAGAATAACCAATAATGAAGATACAAAGAACGTATGATGAGTTGTATGCGGAGAGATTAAATAATATTAGAATTTTTTGGAAAAAATTACTGTTAGATAAAATAGAATCTAAATTATTTAAATTTACAATTAAAAAAGAGATCAGTGCTAACCCAACTACCTCCATCAAAGCAATAATAATTAATATTACTGAAATTAGATAAAACTTAAGAATATCTTTTGATGACAGTATGGACTGTAAAGATTTGACTAGGAAAAACATGATACAGTCTTATAGAAAAGCATTAAAAAAATAGAAGGTATAAATTAATTTGAGGAATAATATTCATGTATAAATTGTGGGGTATTTTACATTAAATTTCAGACCATTATTTGCACATGACAATATCATATAACATTAGACAGGATGCTACCTGTAAAAAAAATGAAACTTATTTTTAATAAATAAAAATCCCGTATTAAACATATATAAAAATTGGCTAACGAAAGATTCAAAAAGAGATGAAGCATGAATTTTAATAATTTTACGGAACCTGGTACTAGCAAAAAACTTGATGATGATTCAGATATATTAGTAGAGGTAAAAAATCTGAAACAGAAAAACGAAAGAACTATTCCAAGATTTGTCCAATCTGAGAATTATGCAAAAGCATTTGGAATGCAATGGAATAAATTCAAAAAAACGCAACTTGATTCGTTCACAAAACAACCAATTTCCTATAATCGCTTAAGGACTGCATTTGGGTCTAATTTAAATGAATTAAAAGGGAAAAAAGTTTTAGAAGCAGGGTGTGGTTCTGGGAGATTTACTGAAATCTTACTATCACACGGAGCAGAAGTTTACGCTTTTGATTACTCTAATGCTGTCGATGCAAATTATGATAATAATATGCCTCATGAACGCTTAACATTATTTCAAGCTGATATCAGAAAAATTCCATTTCCAGAAAATTTTTTTGACATAGTTATTTGTTTAGGTGTTCTTCAGCATACTCCTTCAACAAGTCAGAGTATCTCTGAGCTAAATAGAGTAACTAGATCTCAAGGTAAAATTATATTTGATCATTATAAATCTAATATAGGTCATTATTTTTCTCTCTATATTCCAATTTGGCTGATCATTAAAAATATTAAGCCATCAAACCAAATGAAAATTACAGATTGGCTTACAAGAAAATTCTTCCCAATCCATTGGTATTTTAGAAAAAATAATCTTATTCAATTTATACTTAGAAGATTTTCTCCAATCTCTTTTTACTATGGTCAATTTAACCTTTCTAGCGAGCAACATTATGAATTTTCTAGACTAGATACTCATGATAAAAATACTGATCAATATAAAAGACACATGACTGAAAATAAATTTAAAAAAATGATTGAAAAATATAATTATCAATCCTATGAGATAAATTCTAGAGGAAACGGACTAGAGTGTATCGCATTGAAGAAATAAAAAAAAATAATGTGTGGAATACTTGGCTTCTCATCTCATAAGGTATCTTTCAATACTGAAAGATTTCGTAAGAATATAAAACTACTTAATCATAGAGGGCCAGATCATAATGATTACTGGCTAAGTACTGATGAAAAACATTTCATGGGCTTTACTAGGCTTTCAATAATGGACTTGAGTGCATCTGGTAATCAACCAATGTTTAGCTCTTCTAAGGAATTCGGAATAGTTTTCAATGGAGAAATATATAATCATCAAGAGCTCAAAAAGGAATTAATTAATCTTGGCCATGAGTTTAACTCAAGATCTGATACAGAAGTTTTGTTGAATTCATATATTGAATGGGGAGAGAACTGCTTACAAAAACTTGAAGGCATGTTTGCATTTGCTCTTATGGATAAAAAAAGTAAGCAGCTTATTCTAGCCAGAGATAGAGCAGGAGAAAAGCCTTTATATTACTTTACAAAAGAAGGTTTGATAGCTTATGCGAGTGAACTAAAACCACTTGTTGAATCCATTGAAGACTCAAAAGAAATGAATATAAATGCCTTCAATCACTATCTTGGAAATGGATATATACCAAGAGAAGAATCAATATATTTAAATATTAATAAATTGATTCCTGGAGAGTATCTAATTTTTAATACTGAAACAGGTAAATTAAAAAAAGATAAGTATTGGGACCTTAATAAACTTATTACCAGAAAATTAGAATCTCAAAAGAATTCTTCAGAAATATTACTAGCAAATAAATTAGAACAACTGTTGGAAACATCAGTCAGACAAAGATTAATATCAGATGCTCCGCTAGGCATGATGTTAAGTGGAGGAGTAGATTCAAGCCTTATGGTAGCAATTGCCTCTAGATTTAAAGAAAACCTTGATACTTATACAGTCATCTTTCCTGATAATAAAATTTTTAATGAACAGAAATATGCAAAATTAATTTCAAAAAAGTTTAAAACTAACCATCATGAATTAGAGGCAAACTCTATAGAGCCAGAAATCATAGAAAAACTAGTATACTTCTTTGATGAGCCAATGACTGATTCCTCAATGATTCCAACATATATTCTTTGCAAAGAAATGAGTAATTTTTGCAAAGTGGCTATTGGAGGAGATGGCGGAGATGAGCTTTTGGTGGTTACAATCATTACAGCAGACTACTTCTATTAAATAATTTGAGTAAATTTATCCCATTCACTATCAGGAAATATGCTGCAAAAAATATATTAAAAATATTACCTCTTAATTTAAGAGGTAGAAAAACAATCGAGTTATTTGGACAGGATTTAAATCACTTAGATTTCTCTACATCTTTGATGTTTGATTTAAATCAGAGAAATAATTTGCTTATGAATCAATCTAGATTCCTAAAAAATATAGAATTTTCTAAAAATGAGAAAGATATTTCAGAAAATGATTTTGTGACGAGAATGACGGCTCATGATTTTCAGAATTTTATGTCTGAAGATATCTTAGTAAAAATTGATCGCGCTAGCATGGCGCATTCACTAGAAATAAGATCTCCATTCCTGGATAGTAGGATTATTAATTTTGCGTTTACAGAAGTCCCATCAAAACTTAAGGTTCATGGGCAAAAAAAGAAAATTTTACTAAAAACTCTTGCAAAAAGAATCTTGCCCTCCGAGTTTGACTTACAAAGAAAACAGGGTTTCTCTATACCAATTAATAATCTATTAATTAAGGGTCATTGGCATGATTATTTTCATAATAAAATTTTATCCTTTGAGGGTATTGAGATAAATAAAGAATATGCTCTCAATATGCTAGCTGAACAAAAAAAGGGTACTCATAATGGAGAAAAGCTTTTTTCTTTAGTCCAATTTATTTGCTGGCACGAAAAACATATAAATATTGATAATACTCTCAAACCAACTCTATGAGATCTAAACTAGCATTTATTATCAATGAATATGCTTTTTTTAAATCGCATCGATATCATTTAATTAATTTATTATCTAGTTATTACGATGTTGAGATAATTACTGACCTCTCTGCTTTGAAAGATCTCAAAACAGATATTGGCACTAACTCAAATATCAAGTTCACCCATTCCTCTAAAAGGACACCCTCAATTAATCCTCTAAAATTTTTTACTTTTATCCAGCAATTAAAAAATAAAATCGACAGAATTGATCCTGATTATATATTTTTTGTTTCTTTAGAAAATTGTTTCATTGGTGCAATATTATCTAAATATATCGATACAAAAAATAATTTTTTTCTTGTCACCGGACTAGGATCATTTTTTAATACAAATTCCTTTAAAGGAAAGCTTAAAAAACTTCTATACAAGATAGTATTTCAATTCTTACTGAGTCCAAAAAATAAATTTGTCTTTCAAAATATCGATGATCAAACAGATCTAAAGCTTTTCATTACGAATAATCAAATAAAGTCATCCATTATCGAAGGTAATGGCATTGATACTAATAAACTTAGATTCCATGAAAGATTTATGAAAAATCTTAATCAAGAAATAAAATTTTTATTAGCATCAAAACTTCAAAAAGAAAAAGGTATTCTTGAATTTATAAACGCATCAAAAGTTTTAAAAAAGAGATATCCGGAAACGTCATTCTATATTGCTGGTGAATTTGATCCGACTAATAAACTATCAATTGAGAGATCTGAATTTAATGCTATGAGAGAATGCAAAGAAATAAATTATCTAGGCTTCATTCAAAATAATGAAATGCCAGCTTTATTCAAAGAGTATGATGTATTTATACTTCCCTCATATAGAGAAGGGCTACCGTCTGTTGCGTTAGAGGCTGCTGCAACAGGGATGCCATTAATTATGTCTAATGTCCCAGGTTGTAAATCAATTATAGAAAATAATAAAAACGGTTACTTAATAGAACCTAAGTCAAAGAGCTCTATTATTGTAGCTGTAGAAAAAATTATCAATAATAAAGAAAAACTCGAGTATTTTAGTCATCGATCAAGAGCAATCGTTGAAGAAAGATTTAAAATTGAGAAGATTTTAACTCAATATCTAGACTTAATAAATTCATAGGAATTCTATTTTTAATTTACTTATCTAAAAATTTTTATACTAATTTATCCATTCTTTAATCTTATATTGAGAAAATGCTAGAAGTTTATTCATATCTAAAATCCAAGATAAACAAAAAATAATAAAAAAATTAATTGGAAATAAAAATTTGAAACTCTCGCCCTTTTTTAGAGGTAAAAATATCCCCCTGTAACAAAAATAAGTAATTAATATTGATCCAATACTTATCTTTGTAATATTGGGAATATAAAAAACACTCGCAGGATCCCAAGTCGCCATGATCCAATTCCAATTAAACGCAGCAATGACAATAAATGCTGCTATTACATAGAAATATAAATCTACATGGGCCCTCAGTGAAGGCAAGATAGATGCGCTTAGATAATTCCTGTGCCACTTTTTTATTATAGAAAAGTATGATGCATTCGATAATCCACGATAGATTATTCTCTCTTTTGGTTTTGAAATATTTAAACGATGAAGATTTACTCTGCTCATCCAATCTCCATCTTCACCTCCTCTAACTGATTCAATAAATAACCCACATTTCAGAAAAACATCTTTATGAAAAATTGATCCTGGAAGAGTCCTTATGGATTTTTTTCCATATGAAGACGCTCTAATAATTTTCTCTGTATGAGTTTTTGCCTCATAGTGTGTATAACCCCATACTCCTTCAGATTCTTGTTTTTTTAATATCTCAAAACCAGATTTTAGCCATTCATTTGAAGGAATTGTTCTAACATCTAGAAAAGCAAGAATATTATTTTCTGTTGAAAAAACTCCAATATTCCTAGCTGCACCAGGGAATAAGTCATCACCAAATGTAATTTTCAATGTGATATTATTATCATCACAAAATTTAGAGAAATCTTCAGAAATCTTTAATTTAGATTTTGAAGAATCAATTAACAATATCTCATTAGGATAAAGAGTCCATAACTTGATATTACTAAGCAGTTCAGATAGCTCTCGTTCTGAATCTGAATGTGGGATTATTAAAGATATCTTATTGTTATCCATTCATCTATATCCTTATATCAATCAATGCCTTATTAAGATTCAATGTACTAGGTTTTCAAAATTATTATAGATTATAAACCCCATCAAATAATTTTCTTCTGATCTTAATTTATCTTATCGAAATAAAATTAAGCTAACACAGCACTCTTAATTACATCTGGTAAAGATTCCTTCCAATTGGATGGGTTTACTCCAAAAGCTTTACAAAACTTAGAAGAATCTAAGACTGAATAATTAGGTCTTTTAGCCTTTGCTTGAAAATCTTTAGCCAAGATCTTATTGAGATTTGGAATTTTTTCTATATATCCAAGATTATTTGCCACAAAAAATATTTCATTTGTAAATTCAAACCAAGAACATTCTTGATCTCCTGCATAGTGATATATTCCGCTATCAAAATTATTCTCTGATATTTTTTTTATTGGTTTAAGTATTGCATCAGCTAAATGTCCTGCATAGGTAGGGCAACCTATTTGATCGCATATAACGTCAATAGTTTTCTTTTGCTTACTAATTTTAAGCATTGTTTTAAGAAAATTTTTACCATATTCACTAAAAAGCCATGATGTCCTTATAATCATATAAGAATCGCAGTTCTCCTGAATTCGTTGCTCTCCAGCCAACTTACTCATACCATAAAAAGATTTTGGATTAACGTCATCCTCAGGTTTATAAGGTATCTCAGATCTCCCATCAAAAACATAATCAGTTGATATATGTATAAGTGGTGTATCAATTTTCTTACAAATCTTAGAGAGATTTTCAGGACCTGACTCATTAGCTAAGATTGCATCCTTTTTATCAATCTCAGATTTTTCAACATCTGTGTATGCTGCTGTATTAATTATTACTCTTGGCTTAATTTCTCCAATAATTCTCGCGGTTTCGTCATATTTTGTTATATCCATCTCTTTTTTATCTAAAGATATGTAATCTAAATCAGAAAAATTCAATCTATCGACAAGACAGTGGCCTAACTGGCCATTTTTTCCAGAAACTAAAATTGTCATAAGGCTTTCAAAGACCTGAAAGACGGGGCATTGGTATCTCTTTCTGAGGTAGTTATTTGGATATTTTCAGGCCATGTAATTCCTAAATCAGGATCATTCCAGTGAATAATACCGTTATCTTTAGGATCATAATAATCAGTACACTTATACTCAAAATCTACAATGTCTGATAAAACAACAAAGCCATGGGCAAAACCAGGCGGAATCCAAAGTTGGCATTTATTTTCGTCGCTTAATTCAACGCCCTCCCATTCACCATATGTGGGAGAATTAGGTCTAATATCAACTGCGACATCATAGACACTTCCTCTTGCAACCCTAACAAGCTTCCCCTGAGGTTTATTCTTCTGATAATGTAAACCCCTTAAAACTCCTTTTTTAGACCTCGAGTGATTATCTTGCACAAAAGGTAAATCAATTCCTATTGAGGCATATTTGCTTTCAGAAAATGTTTCTTGAAAAAAACCCCTGTCATCATAGAATATTTCTGGTTCTATAATTAAACATCCAGACAACTTTGACCTAGTAACTTTCATATCTAATTTTGTAAAGTACTTAAAAGATATTTCCCATATCCAGTTTTACTTAAAAGTTCGGCTTGCTGTGATAATTCATCTTTTGTTATCCAACCTTGATTAAAGGCTATTTCTTCAAGGCATGCTATTTTTAGACCCTGCCTCATTTCTACTGTTTGCACAAATTTACTAGCTTCAAGAAGGGAGTCATGAGTTCCTGTATCCAACCATGTAAAGCCTCTACCCAAAAGACAAAGATTAATTCTGCCATTATCTATATATACAGAATTAATATCTGTAATCTCTAACTCTCCTCTAGCAGATGGCTTTATTGTTTCTGCTATTTCGACAACATCATTATCATAGAAATAAAG
>PCBP01000063.1 GCA_002730985.1 Flavobacteriales bacterium
GAACTTGGAAGAAAGGATACACCAGAAACTTCATCAAAATGATTCCACACCCAAGACCCAACTTCAAACCATTCGTGTTCTTTTACAGAAACAGTTACCGATGGTTTATGTTCACACCAATGTCTTTGATAGTCTAACCACAACTCCAACTGTTCGATAGCAGACATATCATTTCTAAGAACCGCATTGTCAGGAGACTTTACTGGGAAACTGAATACCCATTGATGTTCAGGTTTCATAACACATTCTTCGTGTGGAAATCCAGCACTTACCATAAACTGTGCTAATGGGTCTTTCTTATCACCTCTAACAGTTCTGATATAATATTCAGAGTGTCTTGCGTGAATACCACTGGCGGCATTTACTAATTGTGATACTGTGTTATGAGCAACCATACCATTTTCCATTTGATATGAATGAGTGTTTTCAACTTCCATATCAACAGTCATAACTTTTTGTTCTATTTTTTTGATTTTAGCAATTTTCATTTCTTTTCCTTACAATTTTCAAAATGCCATCTACCCATAGCAGCTGCATTTCCAGTTTTTTTACAATATGGGCATTCTTTTATACATCTAAGTCTTCCAATAGAAAATTCAGGGGTTTCAAGTAAAAAATCTTCAATACTTTTTTCTTCTTGTTTATTTTTTGTATATTTGTATGACTTTTTACCATCATTCACCCAAATAAAACCCTTATTCTTTTTCCCACCTCTTTTACCAAACTCGCTTTGCATTTTAGGATCTTTGAATGTAGGGCTTGCCTTACCACCTTTTGATGCAAGTTTAAGTCTTTCTTCTCTGGTTTGAGAATGAATTCCAATCTTATTTTCTATTTGAACTTGACTACCCTTCTTTCCCCCTAATTTTGCCCATTGTTTTCTTTCTTCATCATCTCTAAATATTCCAATTTTATTTTGATATACTTTCTTTCCACCAATTTTCCCACCATTAGAAGATGATATTTTATGCGCTTCTGTGAAGTTATAACCTATCATATGATAAGCACACAAATCACGGAAATTTCCAAATTCTTCATATCTCTGCAAATGAATTTTAGAATGTTCTTCCTTGGTCACTAACATTAGATTTTCAAGATCATCAGTTCCACCATCATATTTTGGTATTATATGATGTATTTCATATCCTTCAGGTATTTTACCAAATTTCTTTTCCCATTTTTTTCTATAACTCATATATAAAACCCTCCTGTACAGAGAGTATTTATAATTTAGAAAGATTTGATATCATCTCCCTCTTCTAACTCATCAACTCTTTTCCATTCACCAGTTGAAAGTAGGAGTTTATGGTTTCCTGTGAATTTATAAACTTCACCATCTTCCATTTGTATTTCATAAACTTCTTTTACTCCATTGCAATAAAGTTTAGAAACATTTTGTAGATCGTTATTCATATCATAAACTTGAATAGGTTTCTTCAAATCAAACCATTCATCTTCTTTCATGATTTCTAAATCAACACCATTATCTTCAAATATTTCTCTGAAACTTCTAATACCGTCTTTGGTTTTTACAGTATTGTCTAAATCATTACACCCTGAAGGTTTTACACAAGTGATCGAAGCAGATGGATTTACACCTATTTCAGAAGCCAACTGCTGGTTCATTTCAATTGTTTTATCTCTAAGTTGAGGTAAAAGTTCTTTCAATGGAGTTTCACCTCTACCGTTTGTGACTTCACTATCCATAATACCTGTAAGGGATACACCAAGCAATCTTTCCTCTTCACAGTTCTCTTTCCAATGCTTTGATAAGTAAGGAAAGTGTGTTAGTGTAGATTGCCAAGTTCCTATGATAGCAGCAACTTCAACTTTTTCCGTTAGAGTTTCAATTGTATCATCTTTAGAAACAACTGCTTCTGATAGATTACAGAACTCTTTTGACCTCAATATAATCTCAGAACAAGGATTAGTTCCAAAGTCATATTCTACCTCTCTTCTACCATCTAACTTTTCAACTGTTTTCTTTGATGCTTGACGATTGAAAATACCACGTTCTCCAGACTTTGAACGATATAATGACAACCATTCTTCCATAAAAGTCCCAATATCAGGTCTTTCACGATAACATACAGAGTTGTTTGCTAATGCTCTATGTGGATCAATAACCCACCATTGGCCCGATTTAGCACTCCTCATTCTATCATCATTCAAATCAGATAGAGAGATGAGAGCAGAACGTCTTACACCACCCACAACCACAATCTCAGCAATCTTACATACGATATCATGACATTCAATCGGATATAACTTTCTACCAGCAGCATTTGTGAATGTTAATATAGTGAACTCCATTAGTTCCCTCAAAGGTTCAGGTCCAGATGCACGACCACCAAAAACTTTCAACCTTGCTCCAGCAGGACGAACTTTTGAATAATCAATCTTTGGGACTTGACCGGAAATCAAAAGAGAGATAAGTTCACGATAAGATTTTGCCCAACCCTTTTTAGAATCACCAACAACAATTGTAGTATCAGATTCTTCAAATGTTTCTGCAACTGTTGGAAGTTTCTTTGTGTGATATTTCTCAACACTGAAACCAACACCAGTTCCACACATTAGAATATAAAGGATTTCATCAAATGCACGTAGTTTATCAATGGCAGTATAAGCACAGTTATATCCAGCAACATTATCTCTTCTAAGAGCAGGACCTGCTGTCATCAATGCTCTCATGGAAGGCATTACTTTGAGTTCTAAAATATACTTTCTAACTTTTTTATATGTCTCTTCGGGAATCTTATATGAGTATTTTTCCATTAAGTGTATCTCAAAGAATCCCATATACCTGTCAACGGTTTCTTCCCAAGTTTCTCTTCTACCTTTACTCTCTAACCACCTAGAATATCTAGATAGATGGATAAATTCCTGATAAAGTGATGGTAATAACATTTTTTTCTCCTATTTTTCCTTTTTTTCTGTTAAGTATTTCCAAGAAACAGGATATATTTCAGAGCATAATGAGAGGATTTCATTAGCAATATCCCTTGTTTCTTTTTGTGTGTCCCTAGCACACCTCAATTTACATACTCTAGCAAAAGCAAATAATGAACCAGTCCAATACCATTCAGTGTAGGTATTTTGAGGTAAAACCATTCTTGCTTGTTCTGGACAAATTCCGATATCTAAAAGAGCATTGTATGTTAATTTAGAATCCTCGGATATTTCAGATGGTGTCAGAACTAAATCATCTGTCCAATCCTTATCATCATTATATTCCATTTTTATCTTATAGTCAAGATCGTCATCCTTAATGGAATCGTCAGATGAACCCTGCTTAACATTTTCTGCTTGATATCTCCACTCTTCTGGGATATAAAACTCTGGTTCTTCTTTAATATATCTTCTTGATACCTCATTCCAAACCAAACCAATTTGATGTTTCTGTAGTTGTCTCGCAACAAACATAGGTGCTTTGATATGAAATGTAATACAAGTGTGAGCAAAAGGTGTCCAGTGATTATGTCTTGCAAGATATCTGATTAATTTTTCATCTCGTTCTTTGAGTTTCGGTATTTCAACTGAAGTCTCACCAGAACCATAAAAACTTACATTTTTTGTCTCAGATGATTTTGCTTTTGTTTTTTTATTGAAAGAAACTCTTGCAGCATTAGCCACAGATAAATCACTTCCCATATAATCAACTAATTCAACTTTCATTTTCTAGTCCCACTTTCTATAATACCGTTCTGTGTTTGAACTACTGCTCTAACATCTTGACACATATTTAATTCACTAATATATTCACACCCTGCATATGACATCCCTGAACGAATACCATTACACAGTTCTCTAATAACATCTTCAGCACTTCCAGCATCTTGAACCTCAATAGCAATACCTTCTTCAGCAACTGTACTAACATCACCGTCACTTAAAAGAACTTGTCTAGCATCATTGGATGCCATACCCCTGTAAGCATTTGGATTGTTTGCCTCAAGACATCCAGCAAAAAGTTTACCAGTCATGATTGAACTTGCACCAGCCCATAATGCCTTCACGATATCACCAGAACTTTTTATACCCCCATCTGCTATGACAGGAATTTGATTGTATCTATGATCCAGTAATGTTCGTTTAACCATACTAATAGCAGTAAATTGAGGAACTCCAAATCCAGTCATCCTTCTTGTGGTACAAACCGATCCAGGACCGATCCCAACCTTTATTGCGTCAACACCTCTCTGTGCTAAAAAGAGTGCAGCAGGACCACTCGCAACATTTCCAGCAATGATATCAACATCTTTTGATTTAGACCTTATGAAATTAATCATACTAGTAACACGGTCAGAGTATGCATTTGCTATATCAATACATATACCCTGAATACCCAAACTCAGTAAAGATTCTGCACGTTCTCTTTCGGAAGTTGAAACTCCAACTGTAGGTATTACAGGAGACCAATATGGTTTCCAAGTATCTAAACATTTCTGAACAGTATAACAATTCTCTTCAATTTTCATATTTCTATGTAAAAATCCAACACCGCCCAGTCTACTCATAGTTCTTGCTAGTTCATACCCTGTAATAGTATCCATATTAGCAGATGTGATTGGTAAATCTATGTGAATGTTTCTAGAAAGTTTTGTTTCTAACTTTGCCGTACTTCTAGAATGTAGAGATTTATTAGGAACAAGTAAAATATCATCATAAGTGTAAGCTTGCATAAACATAATAAACTCACTTATTAAAAATTCTTGTAATATTATAGTCTGTTGGAAAATCTTTTAATAAACTCTCAGCATCCAACTTAACAAACTTTGGTAAATCATCATATCTTGTAAGAAAGTCTAAAAACTCCCTAGTCCTAATGATTGATTCTTTAAGTTCCAAATCTTGTTCTTCGTTCACAATTTTCTCCATTCTGTAAATTTCATTTTTGCTTTGAGACCTTTGAAAGTATTATTTTCAATATAATCTTTTATCTGCTCAATACTGTGATCGTTTTTTACCATATCGTTTATATCTTTACCTCTGAAAGTATCATTAAACAATACGATTGAAAAACCCATATCTATTATCTTTTCAATTTTTTTAACTATCTGTCTGTTTCTGGGTTCATTATCAAATAAGAATACCAATTCACAATCTTGTAAATCTTCTGTATTCAAATCAGAACCTGTCATAGCCACACAGTTCTCTAAAAACAGTGAATCAAAAATACCTTCTACCACATAAACTGGTTTTGTATTATCAATTCTATCAAGTCCATAGACCTTACTACCTTGTGATAAACTTACAGTAATATACCTAAGACTATTATCATCAAGTGCTCGACCTTGGATATGAGTTAATTTCTTTTGACGATTGAAGAAGGGTATAACAATTCTTTCCTCTCTCTTCAATCTTTTCGATTTATCTGGACTGATTAACCCTATCAGTCTTTTGAAGTCTTCAGTGTAACTGAATCTACATCTATATTTATAATGAATCATTCTGGAATTCAGATACTGAACTGCTTTGTGTCCCTCATCTAAATTCTCCATCTTCACCATAGGAAGTTCTGTAACTTTCCTTTTAGGTTTAGATTTCTTGAATTTTACTGGCTTACTTTTATAAACAGGTTGTATATTCACATTATTGAATTGATTCTTTTCTTTTAAGTTTTCTAGTTTATATTCTTGAAACAAAAAGGGGTCTTGTGTTTTTAAAAACTTTGTAAAAGAAGTATAATATCCACAGTTATGACACTTGTAAATATAGTAACTCTGATCTGTACTTAAATGAAAATACCCCCTAGTCTTAGATTCAGACTTTTCAGAGTCTCCGCAATATGGACATCTAAAGTTCCATAAGTCGTCCCTAACTCTGTGAAATCTATCTAATTTAGGGGATAACAATCCAATATATTTCTGTTCAATCCAAATACTCATAAGTTTATTATACTATGATTTTTGTATATTGTCAAGAACTATTTTTTGTCTTTTTCGTAGTAGTCTTTGTATAACCCAATTACAACTTTCTGATATTTGATGTAGTCTAATAAAAGTCTAACATTCAAAGAAATCAGTTTGTAATCTTTTCCATCAAGAGAAAATAAAACTGGAACTTTATCATCATCTTTCAGATTAGAAAACACTTCTTCAATGTTCTTTTCAGTAACTACAATAAAATTAACATCATTAAGTTTTACTGGGTCTTTTGAAGGAATTTTGAGAGCAGGTTTTAGCTTACCCTCTTTGATCATCTCACCAACTTCTGGTGGGAGTTTTTTAATTATTTCTCGTCGTTTCTTACAACCTGTCAATAAACTAGTTAGCAGACTTGCCAAAAAAGTCAGTACAATTAATCTTTTCATCTTCACCTCTTTTTGCACCAGTGAAAAGTTCTATACATCTTTTCATCCGTTTCAATTCATTATTAAAAATCTTCTCTACCATCTTAGGTTTCTTTTCTGCTAGTTCTTCTAATGACTTCTTACCATCTTTTTCTCGGTAAAGTCTGTCCTCTAATTTTTTAATGCTTTCTCTTGATTCTCGTTCGTTCTTTATTATTTCGTTTAATGCTTCTGCGACTTGTTCAAACCCCATACTGATAACCATCATTTGAGTCCTAAGTGAATTAACCTTACGATTCAATTTATCATTTTCTATATCTTTTTCGGCAACTTCAGTTTCAAGGTTTGAAATCTTATCATAAACCCTTCTATGTTCTTTATAGATAACATTAGTAAAGTTTTTAATACTCAGATAACCTACTGAGAAGGTTCCAACAAGTCCACCTATTAAAACTAAGTTCTTGAGTCCAAAGAAACCGAGAACTTTATTTATTAAAGGTAGTCTACCCAGTAGACCACCCAAACCACCAAATAACCTACCAAACATTATACTTCTTCCTT
Source organism: Flavobacteriales bacterium (assembly GCA_002730985.1). GTDB lineage: Bacteria > Bacteroidota > Bacteroidia > Flavobacteriales > BACL11 > BACL11. The sequence goes on from PCBP01000063.1 coordinate 6,857, forward strand.
ATCGAAAAATACACTGTATCCATCAATATTGACTAAAGCACCATCAAGTAACTTTTCGACTTCTTCACCAGTCAGTGTTTCCTTGTCCAATAAAAGTTCAGATAAATTCTTCAGACAGTCTTTGTTCATATCAAGGAGTTTTTGAGCCCTATCATATTCACCATCAACAATCCCTCGAATCTCTTTATCAATCTTTTCCAACATATCATCAGAAAGTTCATGCGTTTTCCAACCTTCTTCCATATTGTTCAAGTTTAACATTCCCAAAGAACTCATACCCCATCGAGTAACCATATTTCTGGCAGTTCGAGTTGCACTTCTAATATCAGAAGATGCTCCTGGAGTATAATCACCAGCAAGAATTTCTTCTCCTACTCTACCACCTAGAGATATACATATAGAGTTTAGTAGTTGTGACTTGGTTGAGTGTTTCTCCTCAGATAGAAAAGATACATGACCCAAACTCTTTGTTCTTGGTATAATAGTAATCTTATCAATCTTTGCGTTATTGTCTAATATTAGACCCAACAAAGCATGCCCTGATTCGTGCCAAGCAGTATTCTCAAGTTCTTTCTCGTCTTGCTTTCTAGACTTCTTTTCAGAACCATAAGCAACTTTTTCGATTGCTCTTTCTAGACAGTCTTGATTGATCTTCTTGAGTTCATCTTTGACTGCTAATAAAGCACTTTCATTTACAACATTTGTCAAATCAGCACCCGAGAAACCAACTGTCTTCTTTGACAATCTCTCTACATTGATGTCATCTTCTAGTAAAGGAAGTTTTTTGAGACAAAGGTCTAATATCTTGAATCGACCATCTCTATCAGGTAAATCAACCGATACGTGCTTATCAAATCTTCCAGGTCTTAGTAATGCATCATCAAGAGTCTCTAACCTGTTAGTCGCACCAATAACAATCACATCAGAACCTAAACTGTTAAAACCGTCCATCTCAACCAAAATCTGATTGAGTGTTTGATCCCTTTCAGAGTTCTTGTCACTGTTACTTCTTTTCTTACCAACAGCATCAATCTCATCAATGAAAACTACACAAGGTGAAGCTTCTCTTGCTTTTGCAAACATATCTCTTACTCTCGCAGCACCGACACCAACATACATTTCTACGAATTCAGAACCAGAGACATACATAAAAGGAACACCAGATTCTCCAGCAATTGCTTTTGCGAACATAGTTTTACCAGTTCCAGAAGGACCATATAGAATAGCACCTTTTGGTAAATTAGCACCCATCTTCTTATACTTCTTATTACTCTTGAGGAAATCAACAATCTGTTCCAGTTCCTCTTTTGCTTCTTCATTACCAGCAATATCAGCAAACCTTACATCAGATTGTTCAGGTTCAAAGAACTTTGAAGTGCTTTCTGCTGGGGATGATGGTTTACTTCCACCAAAAGGATCACCAGGACCTGAACTCCCACCCATACCAGAACCAGAACCGAAATGTGGTCCATTCTGCATATGTTTCATATTGCTCATAATTCTATTGAAAAAACAATATAGTCTCCACATTATGAAAGTTGACACTGCTAAAAATATACCAAATAGAAGTATAACCACAGGGGTTAATATAGGTTTACTTTCAGAACTGAAGGTGTAATATATCTTATTCTCTTTAACCTCTTTTAAACTGTCCACTTCACCACTAGGTCTTGAAGTTTTATATCTATTCTCACCAATAGTATAATCAATAAACCTTTCACTGAAAACTACACTATCAGTTGATTTATTTCTTACACTTTCCACAAAATGTGAATAACTGGTTTCTTTTATAGGTGTTCCCCTATAAGACTGAAAAAAGAAAAACCCCGTTGTGAATAAACCTAAAATGGCAATTACTATCAACTTTTTTTTCATAAAATAATCCTTTCCTAATTTCTAGAAGGTCTTTGACTTTCAATGTATAATAAAACTTTCTTTAGAAGTTTTCTGATTACTGGATGTCTACTATCAAAATTGAATGCCATAAAATAAGCAAACAAATTTGGTGATGCTGTAAAAAGACTTTTATCTAATCGTTTAACATTAGCAATAGCCTTTTGCTTCGTTCTATACTTATTTAGTAGTTCACTTGAGATGTTCAAAGCATATGCTTCTATCTCATCTGAATTTCCTAGATATACTCTACTTGAATAAAAGTCTTTCAACTCTTTACTTATCTTTGGTTTATACTCAGAAGTTTTAACATAACCTCTATTTCTATACTGTGACATATGAAGATATTCGTGTTGAATTGCATCAGTTAGTTCATTACTGAATTTCGTCCACATATCATTGTCCAAATTTAGTAAAACTTCTGGGTCTGAAACTTTCAATTCTATTTGAACTGCAACATCATCTCCAGTCTTATCATTTTCTGGGTCATAATAAGCATTTATTACTATAGACCCTGAAGCAATTTTACTAGACTTTTCAATTGTTATTTCCACATCATACTTTCTACGAAGAGTCTTTTCAATCTCATTAGCTATTGCTCTGATTGTCATATTCTTGTTAACAATCTTAGACTTAGACTTTCCTATAAGGGATTTTATATTCCTTCTAGGTATTTCATGTGTCTTACCTTCAACAAAAATACTTTCTTCTTCGTCTTTCTTTTTCTTTTTCTTTTTCTTTTTTTTCAAATCAACAGGAGGGTCTCCCACTAGTCCACCTAATTTTGACCCATCACCGATTGCATTTGATATTTCTTCTATAAAGATATAATCCTCATTGTTTAATGATTCTAAAAATTGTGAGTATCTAGATTCAACTAATACAAAACTGTTTTCATTATCTTTAAGTATATCATAGTTGTCTTGTTCTTTCAAGAGAAATAATGCTCCAGCAATATTTGCAAGGGTTGACCTTCCAAGTGGCCCTAAAATTCTCTTGAGATTGAAGACAAATATATCCAGTCTTGTCAAAGCATCTTTCTCTTCTTTAGTTTTCAAGGTTTTACTCTTTCTTAGAATTTTACCTTTTTCGTCAACTATTCCAAGTTCGTATGCTTTTGTTTTCTTAATGGGTTTTATCATTCTAGAAATTATCTTGTATAGAACAACATAATTCAAAGCATTTGATATAAAACTTTCTCGCAATATACTTTTCATATACTCTCCAATTGAGTTAGAATAAAATTATCAATAGTTATCTCATCAGACATTACATTTCTACCATTGACACCATGAACTATTTCTGGCATATATGATAGATATAATAGAAAAGTTTTCAGTAAGGGCCAATACTCCTCTTCCATCTTGAAGAACAATATTCTAGTAGCATCTCTATTCTCAAAGACATTATAGAATGCGATGATGTGATTCAGAATCAATCTTGTCTTGATCTCACCACCCCTATTATACTTATTGAATAATCTTTTGACGTATTTTATTCTACTCATATCTTCAAAGAAATCCTCAGATGAAACGCACTGAGGATTTCTGTAAGATATTTCAGAGAACATATCAACATTCTCTTTACTAATATTAAACATCAATCAAACTTCTGAACCCTCAGTTACATTATCGTCATCTGAGTGATTGGTTTTAGACAAAACTTGACTTAATACTTGTAAAGCACCTTCTGTCATAGTGATTGTGCTAAAAATATTTCGTCTTTGAGCATCAGCCGTCTTCAACTCCGAAATCAATGAATTTCTCTCGTGATGCAACTTTGTAAGTTCCACAACATGTTTATCATCTTTTGGTGTTTCTTCAGTTACAAATCCAGATAAAGCAGAAATAGCACCATCAACTTGAGTGACACCTGTGTGCTTTTCAGTGATGAATTCCTGCAACTTGTTGAACAAGTCAGTATTCTTTTGATTAGAACTAACCAATACAGTTCTTTGCTGTAAGATTATATCAATCAATCCATCTATAGATGTGACAGCAGATTCTCCAACAATACCACCAACACCAACTGGAGTTTTCTTAACTTCATCGGTTTCGGTAATAGTTTCAATAGTTTCTTCAGTAGTACTCATTAAATCCTCCATATTATATTTAACTACATTTATATTATAAACTATATTTATAACATTGTCAATAACTTTTTTCTAAACTATTTTTATGGAGTGGGTGGATTAACAGGTAATGAATACGTCTTACCATTAGTTGTGATTAAAGTTATTTGTCCGTTGGTCTCTTCACTGAGTGCTATCTGACTACCATCATTAAACCAATTAGCGAGGGTGGTATCAGGGTCTGTAACTGTACTTGCTCTCTGAGTCCAAGAATCTGAAGAAGAGTTATAATCAAAAAAGTATATCTCACTCGGTGATGTATGATAACCCATAGTTCCCACAGCTACTAAATTTTTA
>PCBP01000064.1 GCA_002730985.1 Flavobacteriales bacterium
CCTGCACAAGAAGAAGAAAAAACAGAAGAAACTACTGAGGAAGTGAAAAATGAAGAAAATCCTCCTGCACAAGAAGAAGAAAAAACAGAAGAGGCCTAACAGATAAAATGCAAAAAAAAGATTGCTTCTTAGTAGGAACAGTTTTTAAATTACATGGGTACAAAGGTGATGTCAACATATACAATGATGATGATATCTTTCTAGATTTTAATACTATTACTTATTTTCTAATAGAACAAGACAACACACTGATACCTTTCTTTATTGCAAAGGCACGCCCCACAAAACGCAATGTTATTCTTGTAAAATTTGAAGACATCAACTCTGAAAAAGAAGCTTTAGCGATTCTAAAAAAGAACGTCTACTTGCCAACTAAATTTTTCCTGAAATCCAATAAAGAGACAATCTTCGAAAAAAAACTTTTAGGATTTAAAGTGTTAGATGTTAAGTTAGGGGATTTAGGTAGAGTCACTGCTATAAATTCACAAACTCCACAACAATTAATTCATGTTAGTAAAAATGAGAAAGAATTCTGTTTTCCTATGCACGAGCAGTTTATTATAAGTGTGAATGACAAGAAACAGATTATTGAAATAAAGATTCCAGAAGATTTAATAACCCTAAACTAACTCCTCAATAAAATTTATACCATTCTCTGAAAGTTCTTTTAAAACAGGAATATAAATATCCTTAGAAATAGGAATTCTTACTCCTTTAGACTGAATCTGCCCAGTTAGAATTAATTTTGTAGCAATAGCTACTGGCAAGCCTACAGTCTTAGCCATAGCAGTATATCTAGGATCCTCACCAAATACCAAAAGTGATGAATTTAACCTGTTTTCTTTCCCGTCTAACAGAAACTCAAACTGATGCTGCATGACAAGCATATCTTTATCTTTACTTCCTAGAGCCCATTTATTTTCTAAAATAGCCTGCAAAAGTTCTGCAGGACTAGCATCTTTAATACCTATAACATCCTCCTCGAACATTCCTAACCAAGCAATCTTCTGAAAAATAACTGAATCTAAAGCAAAACCAAATTGTTTACATATCTTTTCTTCTAAAGACAAACTTTTATCATAAGGAAGGAACATATTTACAAAGTCTCTATTTGAAATATATTCAGAATGCTCGAGCTTAAAAGAATCATCCGTTAAACCTAATTGGACAAAGATGTTCCATGCCTCAGCATATCCTTTTCTTCTAAGAGTCCCTCTGTAAAGAGTTGAGATATTTTCCAAACCATAGGCCTCCCTATATCCTAAAGAGTCTCTATTTGCATACCCCTCAAACTCTCCAGCATCTAAGATGCTCATAATATCTGTGCGCTCAAATAGCTTACTGTAAGGCAAGTACTTATATCTTGCTTCTTTAATATATTGAGCAGTTCCCTGACCAGCCAAGACTACATTCCTTGGATTCCAAGTAAACTTGTAATTCCAAGGATTATTATCATACTCAGGATGGACTAAGCCACCACAAAAAGATCTAAAAGATTTAAGCTCGCCTCCTCTTGCTTTTATGTCGTCAATAACTGCCATAGCAGACATATGATCAATACCTGGGTCCACACCAATCTCATTAAGCAATAAAACCCCTGCTTGCTTAGCAGACTTATCTAAATCAGCAATCTCGTTAGACACATAAGAAGCAGTCACTAAATTCTTCTTTAATCTTACACAATCCTTTGCTACTGTAATATGCATAGTAGCAGGAAGCATAGATATTACAATATCAGCACATGATATCTCAGAGATTCTTTGATTATCATCAATAACATTAAAGAAAATGGCTGATCCATTAGGAGCTTTACCAACCGCCTGTTTCGCTAGATCTTCTGAAAAATCTGCGACTCTAACATGCCAATTATTTTCTGAAGCATTATCCAACAGATATTTAATCAATGTTACTGAAGATCTTCCTGCACCTATTACTAATATCTTTTTCATGTTTACTATAAAATCAATGTGCTAAAGTATTACTTTTGTTTGACTAAGAAAAAAATATGGAAACAGAAAAATATAAGAAAATAGCACTCTTATTTATTATCACTGCTATTGCATTAGGAGCACTGGGAGCACATTACTTATCAGAAATATTATCAGAAAGTAATCTGAAATCCTTAGAAACTGGTATAAGATATCAATTGCTACATGGTTTCGCATTATTATTCCTAACATTAAACTCTGATAAATTTACTTCTCGTCTTAAAAATAGTCTAAACATTATGATTACTGGAGTATGTCTCTTTTCATTCTCAATCTATCTATTAAGTATTCAAAGAGTAATAGAATTGTCTATGTCCTTTTTAGGACCAATTACACCAATAGGAGGTATATTACTAATTGGATCATGGACAATGTTGTTTTTTAGCATTAAAAAGATAGATTAATCTATTGCTCTTACTAAATTATTATACTTATTTTTACCCCCTTTAATTTAAAATAACTGACATATTATGACCGAAACAGGAAAGCGAGCAAATAATGCTACCATCTCTGATTTAGGAATAAAGAATGCAACTGCACACTGGAACTTAAAACCAGATGAATTAGCAAATATCTCCATTGAAAAAAAACAAGCAACCTTAACATCAACAGGAGCTATCAACATCAATACAGGAGAATTTACTGGTCGCTCTCCAATGGATCGTTTTATTGTCCGTGATGCTATTACTGAGGATTCAGTATGGTGGGGAGAGATTAATCTATCCTTTGAATCAGACAAATTTGATGCACTACACCAGAAGGTATTGGATTATCTAAGCGGAAAAGAGATTTACGTACGAGATGCTTATGCGTGTGCTGATAAGAGATACAGAATGAATATTAGGGTCGTAAATGAATATGCATGGAGTAATATGTTCGCTTATAACATGTTCTTACGTCCTAGTAATGAGGAGATTGAGAGCTTTAATCCAGAATGGACAATCTTGAATGCTCCAGGATTTATGGCAGATGCTAAAGTTGACGGAACCCGTCAGCATAACTTTGCAATATTAAGTTTTACAAAAAAAATAATATTAATTGGTGGTACAGCTTACACTGGAGAAATTAAAAAAGGGATTTTCTCTGCTCTAAATTATATTCTTCCACATGAAAAAAATGTACTTGCCATGCACTGTAGTGCAAATGTTGGAAAAGAAGGAGACACAGCTATCTTTTTTGGATTATCAGGAACAGGAAAAACAACACTTTCAGCTGATCCAAATAGATACTTAATAGGTGACGATGAACATGGTTGGGATGGCGATACCGTCTTCAATTTCGAAGGTGGTTGTTATGCAAAATGTATTGATTTATCTGCAAAAAAAGAACCTGATATTTATGCTGCCATTAAACCAGGAGCACTATTAGAAAATATTTCATTTATTGATAACACAAATCAGCCAAACTATGAAGATGACTCAATTACTCAAAACACAAGGGTAAGTTATCCTATTTATCATATTGATAATATTGCTAAACCATCATTGGGAAGAAATCCAAGAAATATTTTCTTTTTAACAGCTGATGCATTTGGTGTATTACCTCCAGTCTCAAAACTAACCAGAGGACAAGCAATGTACCATTTTATTTCAGGTTATACTGCAAAAGTTGCTGGTACTGAGGCAGGAGTTACTGAACCTCAGACTACATTCTCTGCATGTTTTGGAGCTCCATTTATGCCTTTACACCCTACTAAGTATGCTGAGATGTTAGGAGAAAAAATGGATGAGAGCGGTGCTAATGTATGGCTAATTAATACTGGATGGTCTGGTGGTGAGTATGGCACAGGTGATAGAATCTCATTAAAATATACAAGAGCAATGATTACTTCAATCTTGAATGGTGAATTAGACAATGCTGATTTTATTACTCATGAAGTATTTGGATTAAATATGCCAACTTCATGTCCTAATGTTCCTTCTGAAATATTAAGCCCTAAAAACACATGGGCAGATAAAAATGCATATGATTCAAAAGCAAATGAGTTAGCAAATACTTTTAACAAGAACTTTGCTCAGTTTGCTGATAATGCAAATGCCGAAATTTTAGAAGCAGCACCGAAGGCAACAATTAAGCATTAGATTTATTAGAGCACAGACAAAGCCGAGCATTTGCTCGGTTTTTTTTATATTTTTGAAAAATGCAACTATTCTATTTAGAAGATCCTAAAGATGAAATAATACTTAGCGCTGAAGAAAGCAAGCACGCTACTAAAGTACTTAGAAAAAAAGAAGGTGACATTTTAAATTTTACAGATGGAAAAGGAAACCTTTACAAAGCTGAAATAACTATAGCTGATACAAGGAAATGTAGACTTACAATTATAAGTAGTGAGCAAAAAGAAAAACAACACAACTATCATTTGCACATTGCTATTGCTCCTACCAAGAATATGGATAGATTTGAATGGTTTTTGGAAAAAGCTACTGAAATTGGTATTGATGAGATCACTCCTATTATTTGCAGTCGTTCTGAACGAAAAATAATAAAAAAAGAAAGAGGTAGTAGAATTTTACTATCAGCTATGAAGCAATCTTTAAAATACCATTTACCTAAACTTAATGAAGCTGTTTCTTTAACTAACTTCTTGGAAAGAAATTTTGATGGCGGAAAGTATATTGCCCATTGTGAGAATGGTGAAAAAAAGGACTTGAAGACAATAAATAAAACAGAAAACACCATAATATTAATTGGACCTGAAGGAGATTTCAGCCCAAAAGAAATTGAATTGGCTTTAGAGAACCAATTTAAAGCAGTTAATTTAGCAACAAATAGATTACGAACAGAAACAGCAGGAATAATAGCTGTTCACACCATAAATATTATATAAATGAAAAAAATACTACTTATATTACTTTGCTTGCCAATGGTTGGGTTTGGACAAAACACTTACCAAATAGCTGTATTAAAATACAATGGTGGTGGAGATTGGTATGCAAACCCTACAGCTCTACCCAATCTAATTGCTTTTGCAAATAAAAATATAGGAACAAACATTAAACAAGAGCCTGCAACGGTAGAAGTTGGTAGTAGTGATATCTTTAACTATCCTTTCCTTCATATGACAGGACATGGGAATGTATTTTTCTCTAGCATAGAAGCAGAGAATCTCCGAAACTACCTTTTGGGAGGAGGATTTCTACATATTGATGACAACTACGGGATGGATCCATTTGTAAGAACAGAAATAATAAAAGTATTTCCAGAAGTTGATTTGGTAGAATTACCAACAAAACATCCTATCTTCAATGGAAAATATAAGTTCAAGCATGGATTGCCTAAAATTCATGAGCATGATGCAAGCCTTCCAAAAGCCTTTGGCATTATTATTAATGGAAGATTACTATGTCTATATACTTATGAAGCAGATATTGGAGATGGCTGGGAAGATGCAGAAGTTCATAATGATAGTGAGCAGATTAGACTAAAGGCGCTACAAATGGGCTCTAATATATTAGAATATATCTTTACTAATTAGAGAATATCAGTATCAACAGATAAATTCTGTAGAAATACAATTGAGCTCTGAATATCATCATGTAAGAGCCTGTCACTATCTAGGAAGGCAACCTCACTCCTGTAAACATCCAGAATACTCTCAATAAAATCAGATGATTTTACATTTCTAAAAGCAATTGCCTGCGTAGCATTCATAAGTTCAATCGCTAAAATATGCTCGGTGTTTTTTACAACTCTATACAATTTGGTAGCCGAATTTGCTCCCATACTAACATGATCCTCCTGTCCGTTGGATGACACAATAGAATCTACAGAAGCAGGAGTACATAATTGCTTGTTCTGGCTTGCAATACTAGCAGCTGTATATTGAGGAATCATCATTCCAGAATTAAGCCCAGCTTTAGCCACCAAGAATGCTGGCAAACCTCTTTGTCCTGATATCAATTGATAAGTTCTTCTTTCTGAGATAGAGCCTAATTCTGCAAGCCCAATAGCTAAATAATCCATTGCCATTGCTAATGGCTGTCCATGAAAATTCCCACCTGAAATAATTTTATCTTCTTCAATAAAAATGGTTGGATTATCAGTAACAGAATTAATTTCTATAGTAAATATGTCTTTCACATGAGATATAACATCCTTTGAGGCTCCATGTACCTGTGGCATACACCTAAAAGAATAAGGATCCTGAACATGCTTTTTCTCTGCCTCCTGTATCTCGCTTCCTAATAAGAAATCACGAATATTCTCAGCTGTCTTTAATTGCCCTTTGTGAGGACGAACCAAATGAATCAACTCATCAAAACACTCAGTCCTTCCATCAAAGGCTTCTAATGAAATAGCCCCTATCATATCTGCCATATAAGAAAGCTTCTGAGCTTTCAACAAAATCCAAACTCCATAAGCACTCATAAATTGTGTGCCATTAAGTAGTGCTAGTCCTTCTTTAGATTTCAATTCAATGGCTTTCCATTTGTTCATCCTCATAATGGATCTTGTTGCTACTTCTTTCCCATCAACTACTACTCTGCCTTCTCCTAAAAGCGGTAAGGATAAATGAGCTAGAGGAGATAAATCTCCTGAAGCCCCTAGGCTTCCTTGCTGAAATACTACTGGTAATATATCTTTATTAAACATTTCAACAAGAAACTCAACTGTTTCTAATTGCACACCTGAATGCCCATATGCAAGTGACTGCACTTTCAAAAGAAGCATTATTTTCACTATCTCATCTGGCACTTTATCTCCAGTACCACAAGCATGAGAAAGAACCAAGTTTCTTTGGAGGTCCTCTAAATCTTCTGCCGAAACCTTATGATTACAAAGAGAACCAAAACCAGTGTTTATACCATAAATCGGCTCTGAAGAAGTTCTCATTTTTTTATCTAAATAGTTGCGACAATCCTTAATCTTCTTCTTTACACCTGAACTTAAACCGATAGATATATCTTCTTTAATAATTTTACCAATAATTGAAATAGTTAAAGGCTGAGCTCCTATTTTAAATGCTTTAGCCATTTCAGGAAATTTTCTTGATTAACTCACTAATACTTAATTTTGATTGTTCACCGGTAATCATGTCTTTTACTGTTAAAGATCCAGATTTAATCTCATCCTCTCCAACTAAAACTACAAATTGAACTCCTTTATTATTTGCATAATTCATTTGCTTTTTCATTTTATCCAACGTTGGATATAACTCTGAACTTATACCTTTTTCTCTTAACTGTTTTAATAATGGCAAGCAATAAGCTGATTCTTCCAATCCAAAATTTACAAACATAATTTGCGTACTAGTTTCAAGATCTTCTGGAAACAAATCAAGCTCTTCCATTACTAAATAAATCCTGTCAATTCCGAATGAAACTCCAACTCCTGAGATGTCTTTTAATCCAAAATTAGAAGTTAAGTCATCATATCTTCCTCCTCCTCCAATTGAACCAATCTGTACATCATCTGCTTCTACTTCTAGAATGCATCCTGTATAATAATCAAGCCCTCTTGCTAGAGTAATATCAAATACCAAATTAGCTGTTTGCAATCCTAATCTAGTAATATTATCAATGACAAATTGCAATTCCTCTAACCCTTTTTTACCAATATCTGATTTATCTAAAAGAGAAGATATGTCAAAGATGTTCTTAGTGTTCAAGAAAACATCTAAAACTGAAAACGCTTCAGATTTAATCCCCTTGCTAAGCAATTCTTCTTTTACTTTATCCAAACCAATTGTATTTAATTTATCAAGTGCTATAACAACAGAATCAAATAAATCTGATGCACCCATAAGCTCAACCATGCCACTTAGCACCTTTCGATTATTTATGGAAATATTAACATTCGGTATCTTAAGCCTGGAAAAAACATCATCATAGAGCTGAACTAACTCTACCTCACAAAGTAAAGAGTCTGTACCAACTACATCTGCATCACACTGGAAAAACTCCCTATATCTTCCTCTTTGTGGTCTATCAGCACGCCAAACATTCTGCATTTGATAACGCTTAAAAGGAAAGGTGATCTCATTTCTATTCTGCACTACAAAACGAGCAAAAGGAACTGTTAAATCATAACGTAATCCTTTTGCAGTAATCTGTTTAGAAAAAGAATTTGAGCTAGTGCTACCCTCCAAGTTTGCCTTAGCAAGATAATCACCAGAGTTTAGGACTTTAAATATCAATCGATCACCTTCATCACCATATTTTCCTGTTAGAGTATTAATATTCTCCATCGCAGGCGTTTCGATTGGAGCATAGCCATAACACTCGAAGACTGTTTTGACAGTTTCTAAAATGTAATTTCTCTTCTGCATTACATCAGAATTAAAATCACGCATTCCTTTTGGTATCGACGGTTTATTAGTACTCATAATTGTTTGCAAATATCGCAAATTATTATTGATAAAAAATGATAGCTTTGTTACAAAAAAAATATGAAAAATCTAGTCATTATTTCTTTCCTTGTATTGTTTTCATGTAATACGAAGAATAAACCTGAAAATATTGATGCCATGACACAAAATCCAACAGAAATTCATGCAATTAAGAAAATGTTAAAAGCGCAGCAGGAATGTTGGAACAATGGAGATATTGATGGATTTATGCAGGGATATTGGAATTCTGAAGATTTAGTCTTTACTTCATTAAATCATAAACCTGCATATGGATGGCAAAATACTTTAAAACGATATAAAGAAAGTTACCCAACAAGGTCTGCCATGGGAGAGCTAGGATTTGAAATTTTAGATTTACAGCTTATCTCAGAGAAAAATGCAAGCCTTAAAGGAAAATGGAAGCTTATTAGAGAAAATGACCAGCCTAACGGAATGTTCTGGTGTGATCTTGAAAAATTTGATGACAATTGGGTGATTACAAAAGACTCAACCATATCATTTGAAATAAAGAAAGTACACTGATTGAATGCATGAAAAAATACTTATCACTAATAAAATTTAGTCATACCATTTTTGCGATACCTTTTGCACTTATTGGGTTTTTCTTAGCAGCAAAATCATATGATTTTGAATGGACCACTCTTTTATATGTAGTGCTCTGTATGGTTTTTGCACGCTCAGCAGCAATGGCTTTTAATCGATATATTGATAGAGATATTGACAAAGCAAACCCAAGAACAGTAAATGTTAGAGAAATACCAAGTGGTAGGATAACTCCAAATCAAGCTTTAATATTTGTTATTATCAATTCATTACTCTTTATTTTAATTACTTACTTAATAAATCCAATCTGTTTTACTTTATCTCCAATTTCACTTATTATAATTTTAGGATATAGTTATACAAAACGCTTTACAGCGCTTTGCCATCTAATATTAGGATTAGGGCTGGCACTAGCTCCAATTGGATCCTACTTAGCAGTGAGCGGAAAGTTTGCTGTTATCCCTATTCTGTTCTCAGTAGTAGTTCTTTTCTGGGTTAGTGGTTTTGATATTATCTACTCTTTGCAGGACGAGGAATTTGACAAAACCCAAAAGCTCCATTCTATTCCAGTTTTACTAGGAAAAAAAAATGCATTAGATCTTGCAAAGCTTTTGCATTTTTTAACTTTTGCTACACTTAGTATTGCGGGATCATTAGGTGATTTTGGATTGTATTATTGGCTAGGTTTCTGGATCTTTTCTGCTCTATTAATATACCAACATACTTTGGTAAGACATAATGATTTAAGTAAAGTAAACTTAGCATTTTTCACTGCAAACGGAATTGCATCTGTAATTTTCGGAACTTGTGTTACTTTTGACCTGTATTTATAAAAGAAATCGATGAAAAACCTATTCTTACTACACTTTATACTTCTTAGTTTTACCTTAGCAGGACAGGACTATTTTCAGCAAAAAGCTGATTATAATATAAATGTAACACTTGACGATGAGAATCACACCCTACAAGGGAATATATACATTGATTATTTCAACAACTCACCAAATGACCTAGAATTTATTTGGTTTCATATATGGCCAAATGCTTACAAAGATAACACCACAGCATTAGCAAAACAAAAACTAGAAGATGGCAGCACCTCATTATATTATGCAGACGAGCAAGAAAGAGGCTACATTAATAATCTAGATTTTAAAGTAGAAAACAAAAAAGTACATTGGGATTATCATCCTCAACACATAGATATATGCAAGGTATACCTAAATAAACCATTAAGAGCAGGTCAATCATTAAAAATTTCAACACCATTCTTTGTTAAAATCCCTGACGGAAAATTTTCCCGTCTAGGTCATGTAGAGCAATCTTATATGATTACTCAATGGTACCCAAAACCAGCGGTATACGATAAAGATGGTTGGCATCCTATGCCATACCTAGATCAAGGTGAATTCTATTCTGAATTTGGTAGTTTTGATGTAAGTATTACACTACCAAGCAATTATACAGTAGGGGCAACTGGAGACTTGCAAAATTATGAAGAAATTAAACGATTAGAAAAATTAGCACAAATTACAGACACAATTTCTAAGTTCTCTGATGACATGAGCTTTCCAAATTCAAATACAGACACCAAGACTTTAAGGTATATTCAAAGTAATATACATGACTTTGGTTGGTTTGCGGATAAACGATACCATGTTCTGAGAGGGGAAGTTGAGTTGCCTAAATCTAAAGAAAAAGTCACGCTTTGGACTATGTTTACCAACAACGAGGCAGATCTTTGGAAAAACTCAATCGAATATATGCATGATGCTGTTTATTATTACTCGCTCTGGAATGGAGACTACCCTTATAAGTATTGTAGTGCAGTAGATGGCACAATTAGTTCAGGAGGCGGTATGGAGTATCCTAATATTACTGTCATTGGAGAAAGTGGTGACGCATTCCTTTTAGAAGAAGTTATAATGCATGAAGTTGGGCATAATTGGTTCTATGGAATACTTGGAAGTAACGAAAGAGATCACCCTTGGTTAGATGAGGGGCTTAACTCGTTCCATGAACTAAGATACATGCGATTAAAATATCCTGAATATAATATGCTAACCAACAATTTACCTAAATTTATAAAAGATAATCTAGACTTAAATGATTATACCAATAAACAAATGATAGGCGAATTAATGTATTTTATGAATGCATGGACAGGAAAAGATCAACCAATTGAATTACATTCAAAAGAATATAGTGAAATGAACTATGGTGGTATTGTATACTCTAAGACAGCAATAGTATTTGATTACCTAATGGCATATCTTGGAGAAGACATGATAGATAGATGCATGCAAGCGTATTATGAAAAATGGAAATTTAAACATCCACAACCAGAAGATTTAAGAATGGTATTTGAAGAAGTAAGTGGTAATGATTTATCATGGTTTTTTGATGATATGATAAAGACAACCAAACAATTAGATTATTCTATTATTAGCATGAGAAAAGAATCAACAGATTTACTACTTAGATTAGAAAATAAAGGAGATATAGCCGGACCAGTAATTATTAGTGGAGTTAAGAACGGGAAAAGCATAAACCCTACTTGGATTGAAGGGTTTCATGGGAATAAAACAATCCAATATGTTAATGGTGACTACGACCATATACGTATTGATTACAATGGTGTTATGCCTGAAATAAATAGAAATAACAATATATTAAGAACTAAAGGTGTTTTTAGGAGAATTGAACCTATAAAACCTCAGATCATTGGCAGTCTATATCACCCTGAGAAAACTCAAATCTTCTTTTACCCAAGAATAAATTATAATATTTACAATAAGCACTCATTTGGACTGAGTATTTATAATAACTTCTTAACTAAAGGTGGTTTTGCATATAAATTAACACCGTTGTTTAGTAATGGGACACAAAATATAGCTGGTGAAATAAATCTGTCTTTTACAAAATACAGTCAAGAGGAAAAGTTTGAATCAATAAAAATTAGTCTTGATGCTAAAAGATATTCATATGATTATGATAAAGAATACACACGTATCATGCCAAGTGTACATATTGGTTTGCAAAAGAAATCATTAAGAAGCAAGATTAATAACTACTTCTTAGCGTCCTATGTGCATTTAGAGAAAGAGAATGAAACACTAGGATTTATTAATGGCAGATACACTCATGCAAATTCTAGAACTTTTAGCCCTTACACTCTACACGCTACAATAGAAAAAGGAGAAGAATATGGGAAAATGCAACTAATACTAAACTTAAGAAAAGATTTGAATCAGAAGAAAAGATTAAATATCAGAACCTACTTAGGGTATGTGAGCACAACAGAAAAAAAGTATAATTTAAAGATGAGCGCTTGGAATGGATCAGATGACTATATGTTCTCTGAGAGAGTCTTCTCAAGAAAAAACAGCTCTAATCATAATCTGCCATACCAACAACAATTAATTAATAGAGAAGGCGGATTAAAACATTTTACAAATGACTCGCTAAATTCCAGTCATTTTCTTGCATCAACTTATATTGATTATAATTTACTAAAACCAATAGAACTTTATGCCGAATTAGGGACAAATGGATCTAAATTAGCATATGGCAGTGGTTTCTCCCTGAGTGTTAATGCAAATGGACCTGGATTCTACGGCGGCTTACAACTCTACTTACCTCTAATTACTGAAGAAGGCATAGTAGATTTTAATAATTATACAAATGTGTTAAGATTTAATATCTATCTAACTCTTGGGACATTAAATTTTGGATAAGATCTAGAAGATCTTGCCAGGGTTTAATATCTGATTAGGATCAAAAAGTTTTTTAATTCCCTTCTGAATCTCAATATTTTTCTTAGAAAGCACTATGTCAATATAACCTTTTTGAACAAAACCTATTCCGTGTTCACCACTAATAGTCCCTCCTAATTTTTTAGTAAGTTCAAATATTGCACGAATACCAAAAGTTAATTTAGTATTCCAATCTTTATCACTCATCTCTCCTTTTATAATATTTACATGCAGATTCCCATCTCCTGCATGTCCATAACAAACTGACTTAAAACCGTACTTACCTCCAATCTCTTTTACTCCTTTCAGAAGTTTAGCTAATTCGGCTCTTGGCACAACAGTATCTTCTTCTTTATAAATTGAATTTGCTTTTACTGCCTCTCCTACTAACCTTCTTATTTTCCATAATTGCTCTTTTTGACTATTACTATCAGCCAATAGAATCTCACCACAATCAAATCTTTCCATAACATTGGCAATCTTTTCGCAATCTTTAAAGAGCAAATCTATATCATACCCGTCTACCTCAACAAGTAAATGTGCCTTAACCTCATCTGGAATCTGCATCTCTATATCAGAATATCTTAATGTCCAATCAATAGCATCTCTTTCTATAAATTCTAATGCTGAAGGAGTTATCCCCTCCCGAAAAACCTCAGAGACTGCCTCACATGCTTTTTCAGAAGAACTAAATGGAACTAACATAGTAATATCATTTGTGGGTAAGGGAAGTAATTTAAAGACAATCTTAGTAATAACTCCAAGTGTCCCCTCGCTTCCAATCATTAGTTGAGTTAAATTATAACCAGTAGAATTCTTTAAAACATTTGCTCCTGTCCATATAACTTCTCCATTAGGTAATACCACCTCTAGATTTAATACATAATCTTTAGTAACTCCATACTTAAGGGCTTTTGGTCCTCCCGCATTCTCAGCTAGGTTTCCTCCTAAACAACAACTTCCTTTACTCGCAGGGTCAGGTGGATAGAACAATCCCTTCTCCTCTACTGCATCTCTAAATAACTGATTAATAACCCCTGGCTGGACTGTCGCCTGTAAATTTCTTTCATCAATCTCAATAATTGAATCTAAACGTTCTAAACTTAGAGCAACGCCACCCATAATAGGTAAACTACCTCCACTAAGTCCTGTGCGAGATCCACATGGAGTTACAGTAATATTTCTCTTATTACAATACTGCATTATTTCAGAAATCTCTTGTGTCGTTAGGGGTTTAATTACAACCTCAGGAGGGAAAGAAAGGTCTTCCGTCTCATCATGGCTATACTCAAGTAATTTCTCATCATCAGTAAATAAAAAATTATCGCCAACAATCTGCCTCAGAGATGCTACATCATCAATATCTATTTTCTTGTATTCCACTTGGACAAATTTAACTAAATTCGCAACTGCTAATTTATACTTACAACTAAAGATGAGAAAATTACTAACACTTTTACTTAGCTTTCTACTTATCACTCCCATTCTTTGCCAAAAGCGTGATATCACTTTAAAAGACTTATGGGAAGATTATTCCTTCTATCCTAAAAGTTATAGTGGGCTAAACTCGATGAATGATGGCGAACATTATTCTACAATAGAAAAGAAAGATGATGGACAACAGATTATTAAATATCAATTTAAGGATGGTAAGAAAATAGGACCACTATTTAGAAGTGCTGACTTCAAAATTCCAAGAATAACTAACTATACATTTAGTAAAGATGAAAAAAGGATATTACTGAAAACAGAAACAGAAAAAATTTATCGTTATTCAACCAAATCAATTTATTACATCTATAATATTTTTACAGATAAGCTTCAGAAACTTACTGATGATAAAGTGATGTACGCTACTTTTTCCCCGCAAGGTGATAAGATTGCTTATGTCCTACAAAACAATCTATTTATTAAAGATATAATTAATGGAAAAATAATACAAATCACTAATGACGGCAAAAAGAATCATATTATAAATGGTGCCTCTGATTGGGTATATGAAGAAGAGTTTGCATTAGTTCGCTCATTTGAATGGGCGCCAGATGGAGAACATCTTGCCTATTATAAATTTGATGAGACCTATGTAAAGCAATTTTCAATGGATTTATTTAGAGGAAATCTTTATCCAACACAAGAAGTATTTAAATACCCAAAAGCAGGAGAAGAGAACTCAGTAGTAAACATATATTTTTATAACTTAAAAGACAATAAGAGTACTTTTATTTATACTAAAAAAGATTATGAATATTTTCCTAGAATCAAGTGGACCAATAACCCAAATGAATTAGTGATCTATGGGATGAATCGTCATCAAAATGAATTAGACTTTATTTTAGCTAATGCAAATGATGGCTCAAACAAAGTGCTATTTACAGAAAAAGATAAATACTTTATTGATATTCATGATAATCTCACATTCTTACCAGAAGATAATTTTATCTGGACCTCGGAAAAAGATGGTTATAATCATATTTACATAAGAAATCTAGATGGTTCAGAGCAGCAGATTACGAAAGGAGAATGGGAAGTAACTAGCTTTGATGGAGTTGATAGTGATAACATGCAAATATACTACAGATCAACAGAAGAAGGTTCTATAAATAGAGCCCTTTATATACAAAATCTGATAACTGGAGAGAAAAGAAAGCTTAGCATACAAGTAGGAGACAACTCAATAAAATTCAGTAAAAACCTTAAATATTACATGAATAGTTATTCCAATGCCAATACAGCTCCTTATTATACTCTCCACGAATCAAATGGGAGACAATTGAAAATATTAGAAGATAATACTGATTTTAACAAAAAAATGGAAGAATTCAATTTGACAAAAAAAGAATTCCTTACAATTAGCACAGAAGATTCGGAGCTAAATGCCTGGATGATAAAACCACCTAATTTTGACAAAAGCAAAGAATATCCACTTTATATGTTTCTTTATGGAGGGCCAGGATCACAACAGGTAAAAAACTCTTTTGGTTGGAATAATTATTATTGGCATCAGATGTTAGCACAAAAAGGATATATTGTGGCTTGTGTCGATAATAGAGGGACAGGAGGGAAAGGTGCTGAGTTTAAAAAAATGACCTATAAAGAATTAGGAAAATACGAAACGATTGATCAAATAAATGCTGCAAAATATTTTGGTTCTCTACCCTACATTGATAAAAACAGAATTGGGATTCAAGGATGGAGTTATGGAGGATATATGTCTTCATTAGCAATCACAAAAGGGGCAGATGTATTTAGTCTTGCAATTGCTGTAGCTCCAGTCACTAACTGGAGGTACTATGATAATATCTACACTGAACGTTATATGCAAACTCCACAAGAAAATCCAAGTGGATATGACGAGAATTCTCCAATTAATCATGTAGAGAAACTAAAAGGTGATTATTTACTAATCCATGGAAGTGCAGATGATAATGTGCATGTTCAAAATACCATGGAGATGATTTCTGCACTTGTAAAAGCAAATAAGCAATTTGATTTATTCATCTATCCTGATAAAAACCATGGAATTTATGGAGGGAACACTCGATTTCATTTATACCAGAAGATGACAAATTTCATTTTAGATAATTTATAACATAAAATTTATTACTTTCGTCGCTTAATAAAAACCTGAATAAATATGGGACAAATTATTGGATACATTCTCTTTACAATTATAGCGGTATTAGGAGCAAAGTGGTTTATCGAAAAAGATGGTCATCCTAAGGCTCTTTTTTACCTGTTTTTTGCAGAGATGTGGGAAAGATTTAGTTTTTATGGAATGAGAGCATTACTCGTTTTATATATAATTAAAGACTATATGGCTAGCGTGGAAAACAATGAAGAAATTGCATATGGTATTTATGCTGCATATGGAGCATTGGTCTATGCGACACCTTTACTCGGCGGATTTCTTGCTGATCGTTTTATAGGATATCGAAAAGCCATTATGCTTGGCGGAATTTTGATGGCTGCAGGACATTTCTTTATGGCATTTCCAACTGACTTCTTCTTTTATGGCGCACTAGGTTTACTAATTGCGGGGAATGGTTTCTTTAAGCCCAATATTTCTTCATTAGTAGGGTCTTTATATGAAGAAGGTGACATAAAAAGAGATTCTGGATTTACCATATTCTATATGGGAATAAATTTAGGCGCTGCAGTAGCACCACTATTATGTGGTTATATTGGAGAAACATGGGGCTGGCACTATGGATTTGGGCTTGCAGGAGTTGGAATGTTAGCAGGGGTAGTAGTATTTTGGGATGGAATTAAAAAAGGTGTATTTGGTGATCAGGGTTTACAACCAGTTGAATACCAACAAAAGAAATTTTTTAATTTTAATATTGATAAACTAATATATGTTTTTGGATGTATTATTGTTCCATTATTTGCATATTTAATTTTTCTTGAAGCTGGAGGGACTGAATTCTTGGGAACAATAATAAATATCCTATTATTAATAGCAGTTGGTTATGCTGGATACCTTATGTATGAAAACTATAGAGATGGTCAGCCAGCTGTAGCTAACAAAATTGGATCAATTCTCATTCTAGCAGTGCTATGTGCTGTTTTCTGGGCATGTTTTGAACAGGCTGGAAGTTCACTTATAGTATGGGCAGACAAGTGTATTGATTTGAAATTCATGGTTGCTTCTCAAACAAATGCAATTAATCCTGGATATATCATTTTCCTTGCCTTTCCTTTTGCTTTATTATGGGAAAAACTTGATTTATGGGGTCGAAATCCTAATACAGCAAAAAAGTTTGCTATGGGAATTGGATTTTTAGGACTTGGTAAATTAGGTTTGCCTGTAGCTTTAGCTGTTGAAAATAAAGGTCACAAAGTATTTGGATATGATATTTCTAGCGATGTTAAATCATTTATTAAACTAAAAAAAATTCCGTATAGAGAAGTAGAGGCACCAAAACTTTTAAAAAAAACTAAACTAGAATTGGTTGATGTGAAAGATTTAGTATCTAAAAGTGAA
>PCBP01000025.1 GCA_002730985.1 Flavobacteriales bacterium
AAAGAAGCTGCAACATAACCTCTTTTAGCCATACTTTCGCAGAAATCTACACAATCAATCATCGCTTTATCTCCACCATAAAAAGATCCTCCATGTAGATATAAAATTACGGGCCTATTTATTTCTGTATCTCCATCAGCAGTATAAATATCCATTTTGTGCGAGTTGTCATTATATACATCAGAATAGTTAACAGTAGTTTTGTTTACGGAGTTAAAAATTTCTGTTTCATACCTTCCGTTACATTGGGAGAGAATAAGATTGCTTATTAGAAAAGAGATTAATAGTAAAAGTAGTTTTTTCATGATTTTTTTTTACAAGTATAGAAAATCAGTATTTTAGTTTATCTAATTGAACTATAATTTTTTCATCTTCAATTTTTTCAAATAAATGAGATGCGCTATTTATTTTATGATTATCTCTAATAACAGTCCCTCCAGCATCATCCCAAGAAACATCCTTAAGGGCTAGTATTTTTTTTAATTTATTTGAAGAAAAAGGCATAAAAGGCTCAGATAGTATAGCTAATGATGCTGAAATTTGGATTGCAATATTTAGAACTGTTTTTGTTCTTTCTTGATCAATGGAGTTTAATTTCCAAGGCTCAGTGTCAGCTAGATACTTATTTCCTAATCTTGCTAGATTCATTAGCTCCATTAGAGCATCTCTAAATCTAAATTTCTCAATTGATCTGCTTATTTTATTAGGAAAATCAGCTAGCTTCGTTACAACCTTTTTATCATAATCATCGAGACTGTTTCTTGAAGGCACGTTTCCATTCCTATATTTATGTGTTAAAACTACAACACGGTTTATAAAATTCCCAAAGATAGAAACCAGTTCATTATTATTTCTAGCTTGAAAATCCTTCCAGGTAAAGTCAGTGTCTTTCCCCTCAGGAGCAGTTGCGCAAAGGGCATAACGTAAAGCGTCTTCTTGTCCTTTGAAATCCTCTAGGTATTCGTGCAGCCAAATAGCCCAATTACGAGAAGTTGAAAGTTTTTTCCCTTCTAAATTTAAGAATTCATTAGCAGGCACATTTTTAGGCAAGATATACCCCTCACAAGAGTTTAATATTATTGGGAAAATAATACAATGGAAAACAATATTATCTTTTCCAATAAAATGGATTAAGTTAGTATTTTTATTTTGCCAGTAATCTTTCCAGTCTTTACCATTATCATTTGCCCATTGTTTTGTCGCTGAAATATATCCAATTGGAGCATCTAACCAAACATAAAGGACTTTTCCATCGGCACCTATTGTTGGCACTTTAACTCCCCAATCTAAATCTCTTGTCATAGCTCTTTCTTGTAATCCTGAATTAATCCAAGATTTACATTGCCCTAAAACTTGACTTTTCCAAGCTTTAGGGTTATGATGATTTTTCTCATTAAGTATCCCATTCTCAATCCAATTTGCGAGCCATTTCTCATGATTTTGCATTGGCAAGTACCAATGAGAGGTCTCTTTTTTAACAGGAGGATTTCCACTTAAAGTTGATTTGGGATTGATTAATTCTTCAGGACTTAAAGTGCTCCCACATTTTTCACATTGATCTCCATAAGCACCGTCACTATTACATTTTGGACATTCCCCAGAGATATATCTGTCAGCTAAAAATTGCTTATTTTTTTCGTCATAAAATTGCTCAGTAGTTTTAGTTGTAAAAACATTTTTCTTGTTTAGTGTTTTAAAGAAATCTTGTGCAGTTTTATGATGGAGATCTTCAGATGTTCTGTGGTAAATACTAAAATCAATCCCAAAATCAGCAAATGATTTTTTGTTGAGGGAGTGATATTTATCTATAATTTTTTGAGGAGATATGCCTTCTTTTTTAGCTTGCAAAGTAATTGCCGCACCATGTTCATCAGAGCCACAAATAAATGCTACATCATGCCCTTTGCCTTTTAGATATCTAACATAAATGTCTGCTGGCAAATAAGCCCCAGCAATATGACCAATATGTACAGGTCCGTTAGCGTAAAGTAGTGCTGATGTAACAGTATATTTTTTTTTATTCATTTATCTCAAAAAAAAATTATTTTCGCAAAGATAAGTTTTACAACTAACTTGGTTTTATGATAGTGCCTGAAAAAATAAATATTGGCGATAAGATTGGAATTGTTTCAACAGCTAGAAAAATTTCATTACATGAGCTAAATCCTGCTAAAGAAGTTCTTGAATCATGGGGTCTTGAAGTGGTTTTTGGAAACTTTTTATTTGAAGTAGACAATCAGTTTGCCGGAACTGTGGAGCAAAGAGTGATTGATTTTCAAAATATGATTAATGATGATACTATTAGTGCAATTTTGTGTGCAAGAGGAGGATACGGAACTGTTCAAATTATTGACAGGATTGATTTTTCTAAGTTGTGTAAAAGTCCTAAATGGATAATTGGTTATAGCGATATTACTGTTTTGCATTCTCATTTAAATCGAATTGGGCTGGCCACGTTACACGCGACAATGCCAATTAATTTTTCTAAAAACACTCCAAACTCTTTAGATAGCCTTTACAAGGCTATGTTTAGAATTGAAAATAGTATTGTGACCTCATCTCATAAGCTAAATCAATTAGGGAAGGTTGAAGCAGAAATTGTTGGAGGGAATCTATCTATTATATATTCTTTATTAGGTTCAAATTCCGATATTAATACAGATCATAAAATTCTTTTTTTAGAAGATTTAGATGAGTATTTGTATCACATTGACAGAATGATTATAAATCTAAAAAGAAATGGTAAATTCAATAATTTGCAAGGAATGATAATTGGAGGCATGAGTAATATGAATGATAATGACATCTCTTTTGGTAAAACAGCAGAAGAAATAATTTCAGAGCATTTAAAAGGATATGATTTTCCTATTTGTTTTGGATTTCCATCGGGGCATATAGATGGCAATAGAAGTATAATATTAGGAGTTAGATCTGTACTAGAAATTCATGAAAATGGTGTAAATTTGTCCCAATCCTAAATGATTTAATTATGAGCTTAGAAAAACATTTTGCTCCTTTTAGAAAAAATATTGTTGGCAGAAATCAAACTTTCACCTCTCCTTTTGGAGAAAAAAAAATTATTTATGCTGATTGGATTGCTAGTGGGAGAATTTACAAAGGTATTGAAGAAAAATTATACAATAAAGTATTCCCTTTTGTCGCAAATACACATACGGAAACCTCTACTACAGGAGCAACAATGAGTTTAGCATTTGAAGAGGCCATTCGTATTATCAAGGATCATGTTGGGGGAAATGATGATGATATTGTTGTTTCAGGAGGTGCAGGAATGACCATGATGGTTAACAAGTTTCAAAGAATTTTAGGTCTCAAAATTCACGAGAAGTATGCTGACAAGATTAATATTGAGAACAGACCAATTGTTTTTGTTACGCATATGGAGCATCACTCTAATCAAACTTCATGGCTTGAAACGATTGCTGAGGTGAAATTAATACCATATGATGAAGACGGGAAAATAGATCTGGAAAAGTTTGATATTGTACTGAAAAAACATGCCGATAGAGAGTTGAAAATCGCTGCTGTTACTTCATGTTCTAATGTTACTGGTATTTTTACTCCTTATTATGAGATTGCAGAAATAATGCATAAAAATAATGGGCTTTGCTTTGTTGATTTTGCATGCTCAGCCCCTTATATTAATATTGATATGCATCCAAAAAATGTCAACCAACAACTTGACGCAATTTATTTTTCTCCGCATAAATTTTTAGGAGGACCAGGCGCATCAGGCATATTGGTTTTCAATAAGGATTTATATAAAAACAGAATTCCTGATAGCCCAGGAGGAGGTACTGTAGATTGGACAAATCCTTGGGGAGAGCACAAATATGTTGATAATATTGAAGCAAGAGAAGATGGGGGGACACCAGCATTTTTACAGACTATAAAGACAGCACTTGTATTACAGCTAAAAGAGGAGATGGGGGTAGAAAACATATTAGGCAGAGAGCGTGAACTACACAGTATAGTTTGGGAAAAATTCTCGCAAATAAAAAGCGTTCATATTTTAGCGAGTAATTTTTCTAAAAGATTAGGTGTTTATTCTTTTTATATTGACGATTTACATTTTAATCTTGCAGTAAGATTGTTAAATGATAGATATGGTATACAAGTAAGAGGAGGGTGTTCCTGTGCAGGAACATACGGACATATTTTATTAAATGTTGCAAAAGAGCAATCTTGTATTATTACCACAGACATAAATGATGGCAATTTAACTACAAAGCCCGGATGGGTCCGTATGTCAATTCATCCAACTATGACTAATGCTGAGGTGCATTATATTATGAATGCTATTGAAAAATTATCAGAAAACCATAAAGAATGGGCAGCTGATTATATGTATAATAATAAAACTAATGAGTTTATGTATAAAGACAAGTCTTTTGATTTAAAGAATAAAGATCGAGCAGAAAGTTGGTTTAAAACGCAATCACTTCTTTAAAACTGTAGGGACTTTAAAGTAATCGGAATCTTTTTGAGGGGCATTTTTTAATGCATCTTGTTGCGAAATTATATTTGTAATTTTATCATCACGCAATACATTTACTTCCTCACTCATATATATTAATGGCTCCACCTCATGAGTATCTATCTTTGATATAGCATCTATAAACACCAGTATTTTATCTAGATCTTCTTTCATTTTTTTACCTGCTTTTTCATCGAAGTTCAATTTTGCTAATTTGGATAAGCTGGCTATTAATTTGTCATCAACTATAATGTTATTTTTCATAATTCTTTAATTGTTCAAAAATAGTATTGTAAACCGATGTATTCAAATTTTCAATTGTTTTTTTACCTAATTCATTTTGATGAATAGCTTTATGTACTTTTACTCTAATAATTCCTGGTCTTCCTTTAAAATACTCTACAGGAAACATAGTTTTATTGTCAGGCATTGTAATAGGAATTACACTAAGATTTTCTTCAATAGCTAAACGAAAAGAACCATTTTTAAATTTTTTGAGAAATATATTTTTTGGAGGTATGCCTCCTTCAGGAAATATGCACATATTCAATCCATCTTTTAGTCTTTGCCTAGCTTTCAAAAATGCATTGTATGCCGCTTTTCTATTTTCTCGGTCTACAATAACTGAGTTGTTTTTATAGAAATATCCAAAGACAGGAAGCCTTGCAATTTCTGCCTTTCCGATATATTGTAATGGAGGAGGAAGAACAGCTAAAAGTAATGGAATGTCAAGTGTTGATACGTGGTTAGGGCAAAATATGTAACTTCCCGTTTCATCTATTTCTTCTTCCCATTCTACTACGGGAAATAGAAATGAAATCCAAAGAGTTAATTTGCTCCAATATCTAGTTAAATGCGCAACAGCTATTTGATTCTTTTTTACTGCTGTAAAGAAAAATAAAGCAGGGATGAAAATGATAAATACCAGCATAAAGACGATTAAAAACCACAATCTCCAAATGCTGCTAAAAAGATACCCTATCCATTTCATGGGCACAAATATAAAAATCCTATTTTTACAACATTAAAATTTGAAATAAATGGCAAGAATACTTACAGGGATTCAAAGTACCGGCACACCTCATTTAGGGAATTTATTAGGAGCAATAATTCCAGCAATAGAGATTTCAAAAGATGTTAAAAATGAAAGTTTATTTTTCATTGCAGATCTTCATTCTTTCACAAGAATAAGGGACGTAGGGCTGCTAAAAGAGAATACCTATGCTACTGCAGCAGCTTGGCTTGCCTGTGGTTTTGATACGAGTAAGAATTTTTTTTACCGTCAATCTGATATTACTGAGGTTTGTGAACTTACTTGGTATTTGAGTTGCCTTACTAGCTTTACTAGATTGCAATTGGCCCATTCTTTTAAAGATAAATTGGATAGAATTAAGGATGTAAATGCGGGTCTTTTTACCTACCCCGTACTGATGGCAGCCGATATTTTACTATATGACTCCAATATTGTTCCTGTTGGGAAAGATCAAATTCAGCACTTAGAAATAACAAGAGATATTGCATCTCGTTTAAATCATATTTTCCCAAACACATTAGTATTGCCAGAATTACAAGTAGATGAGAGAGTAATGATTGTCCCTGGCACTGATGGGAAGAAGATGAGTAAATCATATAATAATGTTATTGATATTTTTCTTCCAGATAAGAAATTAAGGAAGCAAATAATGAGTATCAAGACAGATTCTATTCCAATGGCAGAATCAAAAGACGCGGAAAGCTGTAATGTATTTAAGATTTATAGACTTTTGGCTTCTGAGGAAAAAGCTATTGAAATAAAAGCAAAATATAAGGCTGGAAATTATGGCTATGGAGATGCTAAGCAGGAGCTTTTTGAGCTTATTTGTGAAAAGTTTAAAGTTGAAAGAGCAAAGTTCAATCACTTGATGAAGCATAAAGATATTTTAGATTTAGAACTTAAAAAAGGAGCCGAAAAAGCTAGAGTTATTGCAAGAGAAGTTTTGGATAGGGTGCGGAAAAATATAGGATATTAGTTAAGAGTAAATATATAGTAACATTATCTGTATTTATTAAACAATTCTTTTTGGTGATTATTTAAATCAATTGCAACTCCATTGATAAAAGCCTGCTCCACATTGTTCGTACGCATATCTAAAGCATCACCAGAGCTGATAAAAAATGTTGCATTTTTCCCATATTCAATAGAGCCAACAACATTTTCTATCCCAAGAATTTTTGCGGTATTTAATGTGATTGATTGTACTGCCTTTTCATATTCTTGTCCGTAAGCAATAGTAGTTCCAGCAGTAAAAGACAAATTTCTAGCTCCCATTGCCTCCATATCTCCTTCATAACTTAGACAGAACAATACTCCTACATCATTTAATCTTTTAGCTTGTTCAAAAGGCTCGCTAACTGGGCTGTCTTGAGATTTTGGCAACCTGTGAACCCTATTAAGTATTACAGGAATGTTTTTTTCAACTAAAATATTTGCAATAGAAAGAGCATCTTCTCCTCCCACAATTATTATATTTTTCACATGATAATTTTCTGCAAAATCAATAGCATCCCTCATATCACTTGAACTATTAGCATGAATATATAAGTTTTTTGTTCCATTAAACAGCCCTCTCATGCTTTCCATCTTAAGGTCTATAACATTTAATGAGGATTCATAAGCTTTTGCTTGAGTAAATAATTTTTCAAATTCATGTATTTTATTTTCGTATTCTTTATTTTGTTTTGTTTCTCCAGGCTCAGCCCACCAACCAGTATTATAATAAGAATTTGGCCAATTAATATGTATTCCGTCATCAGCTTTTATTGCTGCATCTTCCCAATTATTTCCGTCTAAATACATGATTGATGATTGCCCTGATACCAACCCTCCTCTTGGTGTGACTTGCGCTATAAGTACGCCATTTGATCGTACAGTTTTAGCTAATTTTGAGTCAGTATTATATGCAATTAAAGATCTTATATTTGGGTTTAATCCCCCGGTTTCTTTGTAATCACGGGATGCTCTTACGGCATCAATCTCAGTAATTCCTAGAGTAGTATTTGGCAATATAAAAGAAGGGTAAATATGTTTTCCGTAAATTCGATAAATAGTATCAAAAGCATTAGGATCTATTCTTATGATACTTGCATCAGCTATTAAGTCAAATTTTCCTTTATTTATACTTATTGCAGAATTCTGTATTACTTCACCATTACCTAGATGCGCCTTTGCACCGATAAATAATGTTGGTTTTTGACCATGCACACTTACAGTTAGAACGAGTGCCATAATTATTGTTATCATTCTATTCTTCATATTCAGTATCACAATGATATAGTTTTTCTATTGTTTGCTTAGGTTGTATTTTTTTGCTTCCACTTTTGTCCTTGCTCATTAGCTTGATAATACGTATTCTTTCTTTTTTATCTCTAGTTTGTAATTTCTTGTCAAATTCAACATCAAACATTAATTTTCCATCAACATAAGTTTGTGTTACTTTAGCGTAAACTGAAAGAGGGTTGTCAGTCCAAAGTACAATGTCTGCATCTTTACCTATTTTAATACTCCCCATTTTCTTGTCTAGATGCAGTAATATGGCAGGGTTAAGTGTTATCATTTTCCAAGCATCCTCTTCTGATGTTTTACCATATTTTACTGCTTTAGCCGCCTCTTGATTTAGTCTTCTTCCCATTTCAGCATCATCAGAATTAATTGCTGTGACAACCCCAGCATCATTAAGAAGCGTTGCATTATAAGGGATAGCTTCATTTACTTCAAATTTGTAGGCCCACCAGTCTGAGAAGGTAGATCCACCCGCTCCATGTTCTTTCATTTTATTTGCCACTTTATATCCCTCTAGAATATGAGTAAAAGTATTGATTTTAAACCCCATAGAGTCAGCTACATGCATTAACATATTTATTTCAGATTGCACATAAGAATGACAAGTAATAAATCTTTCAGAGTTTAAAATTTCAACCAATGCATTTAGCTCTAAATCTTCTCTTGGAGCGATAGCTTTCTTTCTTTCAACACTAGATAGGTTGTTGTAATCATCCCAAGCATTTTCATATGCTCTTGCTCTATAAAAGGCATCATAAAAGACTTGTTCTACTCCCATTCTTGTCTGTGGGAATCTTTCATTTTCAAGATCCCCCCAATTACTCTGTTTTACATTTTCTCCTAAGGCAAATTTTATAAATTGATCAGCATTTTTAATTTTCATTTCTTCAGCATCAGATCCCCATCTTAGTTTGATTATTGCAGATTGCCCCCCCACAGGATTAGCTGAGCCATGTAATAATTGTGAGGCAACTGCCCCACCTGATAATTGTCTATAAATGTTATGGTCGTTTGGATTTATAACATCACCTATTCGGACTTCTGCAGAAACCGCTTGACTTGCTTCATTTACACCTCTACTGATTGCAATATGTGAGTGCTCATCAATTATGCCAGATGTTAAATGCAAGTTTGAAGCATCAATAGTTTCAAATTCATCTTCTTTAAAATAATCCAGAGGGCTTAATAAGCTTCCTATAGCAATAATTTTCCCTTTTGATATTATTACATCAGAATTTTGCAAAATACCTTCAGCTTCATTTGTCCAAATAGTAGCATTTTTGAAAAGCACATTTCTTTGTTTTGGGGGATTTTCAAATCCAAAGGCTTTATTAGGAAACCAAGTTTTAGGAGTTGCAGGATTTAATTCATTATTGGTTAGCTGTTTTTCTTTTTTGAAAAATAGAGAATCACGAACCATGCTAAAATTGTAGTATTCGCCATTCTTGTTCTGATATCTGCCATTTATTTTTCCATTAATAAATTTTCCAATAGCCCTAAAACTGCCATCGTAATTTGACAAATTGAGTTTGTTTTGCGATAGATTTGTAATAATAGCAGCAGAATCTAATTGATAAAATATTGCCTTAGGTTTTGATAGCTCACCTTTAATAACTATAGACTTATTTTTAAACTCATCAGAATTAAAAGTATAATAACCTCTTATGTCAAAAACCTGTTTTTTATTGACAATATTTTGCTCTCCTAAATTCCAGTTTTCATAAATTTCTCCTTTTTCAAATATATCATTTGAAGTAATGATAAAATTAGCAAGCATTCCAGTTTTTAAAGATCCTAATATATTCTCCATACTGATAAGAGAAGCCGGAGTAGTTGTTAATGCAGCTAAGGCGTCCTCTTTACTTAGTCCTTTTGTTATCGCAATTCGTAAATTCTTTAAGAAATCTGCAGAATCTTTAATGCCTGAAGATGTAATACACATCTTGATTTTATTTTGTGCAAGTATTGCAGGGTTGTAAGGTGCTAATTCCCAATATTTTAGTTTTTCTAAACTAATCCAATCAGCAGTTTCCGGATTACTCACTTCATAAGCATTAGGGAAGTTAATTGGAATAATGACAGGAAAATCAGTATCTGCTATTTCGGTAACTCTAAGAAACTCTTTCCCATTCCCTTTTGCAATAAAATCAATTTCAAATTCATCAGCAATTTTGTATAGCCGACTATAATCTAGCTCATCATTTAAAGCAAATATTTGTGGCAGTTTTTGCTGATTGATAAAAGCATCATATGAGAGATTATTTTGATCTTTTTGGCTTTTATACCATTCTGCATCTAAAAAAGTCTGCCTGACAAGGGAAATGCTTCCCATAAGTGAAGTTGGATTTTTTTGTGTTGACATCCCTTTTTTAAATGAATAAAAGGCAGCACACTCTCTAACTAAAAGATTTTCATTGTCAGATTTCTTTGACAAAGCAACTAAAGCTGCCGATCCTCTTAAAATTCCATCTTGAGTATGTGTAACTACAGCTCCAAATCCATTTGAAAGATAACTTTCTGCCTGTTTATGGTTTGAACTAAATTCATTGCCAGCATTAATTTCTGGATGCACTGCTTCATTCCAGTGATAGGCTCCTGTTTTATTACTTTTGTATTGTGGGCGATAATGATATTTGCCTTTTTTTGCTTTTGGCAAGCCATAATCTGAGTATAAATCGATAAATGAAGGATAAATATAATCACCATCTAAATCATAAATAATAGCTCCTTTTGGGATATTGAGATTGCTGTCCAATGCAAGTATTTTATTTCCTTGTACTATGAGGGTGCTGTTTTTATATTTGACACCAGGGCTACTTATAATATTTGCATTTGTAAAAGCATAAATTGGCTCAAACGTTTCCGCAACACCATTCACAGGGAAGGTTTCTTGAGCAAAGATTTGACTGCACAGAGTTAGATAAATAATTATTCGCGGGATCTTCATAAAAAATAAATATAAGCTGTGAAATTACCAAAATTTTATTAAATAAATTTGTTTATTTGTATTAATAAATCCACTAATTTAAACTTTATAAAATGAAACCCTACCAAGCAAATCTTCTAAATTCGTTAACATTAATTTTAATGTGTTTATGGGCTTATTTAACTTATGAGCCTGTTGATGGAAAGTCGCAAAATATTACAGCACTAATTCCACTTATTTTGGGGGGGATTTTATTGTTATGTCATAAAGGGATTAAAAATAACAACAAAATTATTGCTCATATAGCTGTTTTATTTACTTTACTTGCTATAATAGGAAATGCTTCAAAGCCTTTGATTGCTGCTCTGGAGGATGGAAGAAATCTTAGCATATTCAGAGTTTCTTTAATGATATTAACCTCTATAATTGCTATGATTGCTTTTGTAAAAAGTTTTATCAAGGCTAGACAAAAAAAATAGTGTTTTTAAATGGAGAAGGCAGTACTTGTTGGTTTGATAACTCCTGATGTTACTCAGGATCAGGCTTCTGAATATTTAGACGAGCTAGCTTTCTTAGCCAAGACCTCTGGTGCTGTTCCTATAAGAAATTTTATTCAGAGATTACCACAGCCGGACAATAAAACTTTTATTGGCAGAGGCAAGATTGAAGAGGTTAAGGTGTACGTTGAAGAAAATGCAATTGATGTTATAATTTTTGATGACGATTTAACACCTTCTCAAATTAAAAACATTGAAAAGTGTTTTGAAGGTGAATATAAGATATTAGACAGGAGCACTTTAATTTTAGATATTTTTGCTACTAGAGCTAAAACAGCTCAAGCTAGGACACAAGTGGAGTTAGCTCAGTATCAATACCTTTTGCCAAGATTAACAAGAATGTGGACCCATCTTGAAAGACAAAAAGGAGGCATTGGGATGAGGGGTCCCGGAGAAACTCAAATTGAAACAGATAGGCAGATTATTAGAAATAAGATTGCGCTTTTAAAGAAAAAATTACAAAAGATTGATAAGCAATCGTCCACAAGAAGGAAGGGGCGTGAGCATTTGATAAGAGTAGCCTTAGTTGGCTATACAAATGCTGGAAAATCGACCCTAATGAATAAATTAGCAAAATCAGATGTCTTTGCTGAAAACAAACTGTTTGCTACTCTTGATACAACAGTTCGCAAGGTGGTTATTCGCAATCTTCCTTTTTTATTAACTGATACTGTTGGATTTATTCGTAAGTTACCACATCAATTAGTTGAAAGTTTTAAATCCACCTTAGATGAAGTTAGGGAAGCTGATTTTATGCTGCATTTGGTAGACATATCAAATCCAAATTTTGAGGACCATATTAATGTAGTAAATAAAACTATTGCCGAACTAGGAGTAGACGATAAGCCAAAACTTTTAGTATTTAATAAAATTGATGCATATACTTTTTTAGCAAAAGAGGAGGGGGATCTAACGCCAGTAAAGAAGGAAAATATTTCTTTAAAAGAGTTGAAAAAAACGTGGATGTCCAAGATTGATGGAAATGCAATATTTATTTCTGCACTTAATAAAACTCATTTTGATGATTTGAAAACTCAAATGTACAGTAGGATTAAAAAACTACATGAGATAAGGTACCCTTATAATAACTTTCTGTATTAGGAAAAAGATTGTAAATCAGAAAGTTTTTTATAATGCCCATTTTGAGCAATCAACTGTTGATGAGTTCCTCGTTCAATTATTTTACCACCATCTAAAACAATAATTTCATCTGCATTTTTTATAGTAGAGAGCCTGTGAGCAATTACTAATGATGTCCGGGAGTGCATTAGTTTTTCAAGAGCTTCTTGAACTAATTTTTCAGATTCAGTATCAAGTGATGAGGTCGCCTCATCAAGGATTAATATCTCCGGATTTTTTAGTATTGCTCTAGCAATGCTTAATCTTTGTTTTTGCCCTCCAGATAATTTATTTCCTCTTTCCCCGATATTTGTTTGATAACCATTTTCAGTTTCTAAAATAAAATTATGTGCATTAGCTATTTTTGCTGCAGTTATGATCTCTTCCTCATTTGCGTTAATGTTTCCTAATTTAATATTATTATATATAGTATCATTAAATAGTATTGATTCCTGACTCACAATCCCCATCAGGCCTCTTAAGTCTTTAAGAGCGATTTCTTTAATGTTATTATTGTCAATTAAGATACAGCCACTTTCAATATCATAAAAACGAGCCAGTAAATCAGCTAAAGTAGATTTTCCTCCACCTGATTGTCCAACAAGAGCAATCATATTCCCTTTGCTAATACTAAAATCTATATCAGTTAGCACATCAGTATTCTCATATTTAAACGATAAATTTTTAAATTCAATTTTATTGTTAAAGAGTTTTATTTTTTTTGGGCTTTCCACATCAGTTATTTCGTTTTCGGTATCAAGTATATCATAGATTCTTTCAGCAGCAGCACTTCCCTTTTGTATGTGATAATAAGAACTTGTTAGCGATTTTGCTGGTGGGATAATTTGAGAAAAAATGAGAATATATCCAATAAATTCTTCAGCTAAAATACCTCCGTTTCCATTTAAAACTAATTGCCCCCCAAACCACATTACAATTACCATTACTATTGTGCTCAAAAACTCACTCATAGGAGATGACAAATCTTTTTTCCTGAGAAGTTTGGTCATTATTTTCTTGTATTCAGCGCTTTCTTTTTTAAAGTTATTATTAATTTCTCTTTCGGCATTAAAGGATTTAATGATTCTTAGCCCTGATATATTCTCATCAATAATAGAAAGTAAATCTCCCATTTTATTTTGCCCTCTATTAGACGATTTTTTCAAAGATTTGCCAATGACTCCAATAATTATACCAGTTATTGGGAATAGAATAGCAACAAATACAGTGAGTTGTGGGCTGATAATAATAAGTGTAATTAAGTAAATAATGATATTTAGAGGATCTTTAAAGATTATCTCAAGGGAGCTCATGATGCTCCACTCAATTTCTACCAAATCAGAAGTAAGTCTTGCCGTTAAATCTCCTTTTCTTTTCTTTGTAAAAAAAGGCAAGGGTAAAGAAATTATTTTTTCATGTAAATTAATCCTTAAATCGTGAACAATGCCATTACGAATAGGAGTAAGGAAATAGAGGGCTAAATATCGAAATAGATTTCTAAAAAAGAAGGTAATTAGTACTAAGACACAAATAAACAGTAAGGCTTCGACCTTCCCTTTTTCATCAATTATTGAGCTTATGATAGCATAAAAATTATCTTTAATGGCATTGGCATTAAGACTAAGAGCTTGCGGAGTGTAAACTTTTTCTTGTGTTCCGAAAAGTATGCCTAGAAATGGGATTACCATGGTAAGCGAAACCAAAGAAAATAAAACACTGACAATATTCGACACAATATTTAGTATTGCGAATGGAATGTAAGGTTTTATATATTTTAGAATTCGTATAAAATAATGCATTGTACAAAAGTAGGCAATATTCCTTATTTTTGGCCTTTATGGAAACAACAAGACAAAAAAAAGTATCGCGCTTACTTCAAAAAGAGCTATCAAATATTTTTCAGAAGGAAATACCTGCACTTCTAGGCAATGTGATTGTGAGTATAACTATTGTAAGAACCTCTGCAGATCTAGCTAATGCTAATGCTTTTGTAAGTATTTTTCCGGTTGAAGATCCAAAAGAAGCTTTAAAAGTAATAAAAAATAATAGTGGATTATTTAGGAAGCATTTAGGCGACAGTGTAAAACATCAATTAAGAATCGTTCCAATTGTAGAATATTTTCTTGATGATTCAGCGGCTTATGCTGAAGAGATTGATAGACTTTTAGAAAAATAACAAAAAAATGAATTTTCCATTTTTTATTTCCAAAAGATATTTTGTAACTAATAAGAATCGAAATTTTGTTCATATTATTTCATGGGTATCTTTTCTAGGAATAGCTATTGGTACTTCGGCACTTATTTTAGTGCTTTCAGTATTTAATGGATTTGAGGATTTGATTTTAAAAATGTATAATTCTTTTTATCCTCATATTAAAATTACTTTAGCAGATGGCAAAGTTTTTGATCCAAGTAATATTATAATTAATAACCCAAGAATTGCAGAAAAGGCTTTTGTTTTAGAAGAAGAAGTTTTTTTAAAATATCAACAAAAGGAATTTATTGCAACAGTTAAGGGCGTATCTTCTTCTTATAAAGAACTTGCAAAGTTTGATAGTCTTTTAGTTGCTGGGAGCTATATTGATTCTTATGAGAATAATAATGTTGCAGTTGTTGGCAGGGGAGTTGCTTATCATTTGTCTATGGGTTTAGGGGCTATATCTGATCAGTTGCAAGTATATGCTCCTAATCGTTCAGCAAAATCATTATTAAATCCTCAGACTGCCTTTAAACAGGCTAGTATTTTGCCTGTTGGGGTTTTCGGCATACAATCTGAGATAGATGAAAAATATATTATCACCCCATTATCTTTTATTCAAAATCTAGTCGACAGAAATGATAAAATTTCAGCCATAGAGATAAAACTTAAGAATAATAATGAAATGCGTGAAGTTCAAGAGCAATTGCAAATACAGTTAGGAGATAGATTTATAATAAAAAACAGATTAGAACAACAAGAGTTTTTGTATAAAATACTCAATACTGAAAAGCTGGCAGTTTTCTTAATTTTATCTTTCATAATGATAATTGCTACTTTTAATATTGTGGGTTCATTAAGTATGTTAATGTTAGACAAAAAGAAAGATATTAAAATATTTAAAAGCTTTGGTGTAACTGAGAATCAGATTAAAATGATCTTTTTTAATAAGAGTATACTTACTATTCTTGTTGGTATTTTTATTGGAATTTCTCTTGGAGTGTTAATTGCTTTTTTACAACAAAATTATGGCTTTGTTGGCATGGGGAATGGCAATTTCGTAGTGAATTCTTATCCTGTATTAATCAAAATCACTGATATCTTTATAGTAAGTATTACTGTCCTTGCTATTGGTTTAGCAGCCTCTTGGTATCCTGCCAAAGTTTTAAGTAGAAAATTATTCTAATTCTAGAAATGTATAGCTATCTCATCAAGTAGTTTTTGTATCTCTTGCTGACTATCAGAAGTGACCATTTTTATACGATAATCTTTAAAATGGGGGATCCCTTTAAAGTAATTGGTATAGTGACGCTTCATTTCAGCAATTCCTAAAATCTCTCCTTTCCATTCAATAGAATGTTTTAAGTGTTGTTTACAGGCAGCCACTCTGTCAGAAATAGTGGGAGCAGCTAGATGACGTCCTGTTTTTAGATAATGCTTGATTTCATTAAAAATCCAAGGATTTCCTATAGCTGCGCGTCCAATCATTACTCCATCTACTCCGTATCTATTTTTTACTTCTAACACTTTTTCTGGAGTATTAATATCGCCATTCCCAAAGATAGGAATATGCATTTTTGGATTATTTTTGACTTTTCCAATTAGGCTCCAGTCAGCTTCTCCTTTATACATTTGCTTTCTAGTCCTTCCGTGAATAGATAAAGCTTTTATACCTGCATCTTGCAATCTTTCAGCAACTTCAACTATATATTTTGTATTTTCATCCCAGCCCAGGCGTGTTTTTACAGTTACAGGAATATTAGTGGCATTCACAATTTCTTTGGTCATAGCAACCATTTTTGGGATGTCTTTAAGTATACCTGCTCCCGCTCCTTTGTTTGCTACTTTTTTTACTGGACATCCATAGTTAATGTCAATAAATTCAGGATTTGCTTTTTCACAAATTTCAGTCGCTAACCTCATAGAGTTAATTTGATATCCAAAAATTTGAATGCCTATAGGGCGTTCAAAGTCATAAATATCTAATTTCATGGTGCTTTTTTCAGCATCACGAATCAACCCTTCTGAAGAGATGAATTCAGTATACAATACATCTGCACCATGCTCTTTGCATAGTGCTCGAAATGGAGGATCACTTACATCCTCCATTGGTGCTAATAATAGTGGAAAATCCCCTACATCAATATTTCCTATCTTTACTCCCATTATTGCAAAAGTACATAATAATGGGATTTAAAGGTATTTATAGAAACAAGTCATCAGCAAGTAAGATCGGGATATTCTTTTTATTAATTATTACATCAGTAATACTACATACTTTAGTCGCTGTAGCTTTGATTTTTTTCTTTGTTAATAACGGTTTAGAGATTATTCAGAATCAAGATTTGAATAACCAAACATCTGTAAATTATCTAAAATTAATGCAACTCTTTAGTGGAATAGGATTATTTATTACTCCCACATTATTATATGCTTATCTTACTGATTTTAATTTTAAATTTGTTAGAATATCAAGGCAAAATACTATATTGGTTATTGCTATAATGATGCTTATCACTCCTTTTATTATTTTGCTTTTAGAATGGAATATGAAAATTCCATTGCCAGAATGGCTCTTACGCTTTGATATAAATTCAGAAGCGATTGTAGAGGCTTTCTTAAAGATGAATAATATTTGGGACTTGTTATACACCCTCATTGTGATAGCTGTTGTTCCTTCTATTGGCGAAGAGTTGCTTTTTAGGGGTTACTTGCAGCAAAAACTCTTTAATTGGTTAAAAACCCCTTCTATTGCAATTGTAATAACAGCATTTTTATTTAGCGCAATTCATTTAGATTTTCAAGGGATAATCCCAAGATTTGTTCTAGGATTGTTATTAGGATATTTATATTATTGGAGCGGAAGTTTGTGGCTGCCCATATTAGCACACTTTGTAAATAATACACAGGCAGTTACTTTTTCTTATTTTTTATCTGGAGTAAAAAGTGACTCACACTCCATTTTATCCGATATTAATGCTGCATTGGCATTAGTTTCTTTTCTTTCAGTTGCTTTATTGATTTATATTTTATATCAAAATTTGAGCATAAAAAAAGGCTGATGAAATCAGCCTCACATATAATTTTTGCATTTTTTATTTTTAATAAGCTCCTTTTCTAGTAGAATAGTTGATTTTGAGAGAGTTTGCTTTTCTTAATTCTTGTTTTACGTCAGTGATAATCCCCATTTTAACAGTTTCATCAGCTTTTATAGATGTCGTCATATATGGTATTTCTTTTTCATCTCTTGCTTCTTGTTCGCTTGCAATAAATTCTTGTATTTCATCTACACTTGCAAAAGCATCATTAAGCTGAATTCTTGCAGCAGTACCATAAGAAGATTGCATTCTTTTAATTGGAGGCCCAATGTAGATGTAACTCACCAATGATTTTTTTTGTAGTTTTTTAATTTCTGTCGCTTTAGGCGTAATTATACTAACAAAAAGAGTTGTTTCACGCATTACTGTAGTTACCATAAAAAAGAAAAGTAACATAAACACAATGTCAGGCAAGGATGCAGTAGAAATAGCAGGCATTCCTTTTTTCCCATTTTTTCTAAATTTACTCATTGCCTCCAATGTTTTTAGGTTCAGCTTCAGATATTTTCTGAGGGTACATTTTTCTAATTTCTTTTTGTTGGGTTTTATTTAAATCAGTGTAGCGTTCCCCAAATTTATTAAGCGAAGCATCATTTCTTAACTCATTATAGGCGGCTGCTAGTTCGTTTTGGACTCTAATGTATGTCATGTACTCAGTGCCTCTATCGTTTTGTAATGAAATAATGGCTTTTTGAGGGCTATCTGAAGAGGCCGGATCCGAGCCATTATTGTTTATGAATTTTTTTGCTCCATCTTTAAGTTGTGAGATTTCTGTCCATTCCCCTTCTACTAAAAGTTGATTGTTTGAATTAATAAGCACAACATATATATTTTTTGCTTTAATTTCTGGTGGCTTTTCTTGCTCTTCTTCAGGCATAGGAGGCAATTTTCTTGCAATACCAGTATCTTGATCCATTGTTGTAGTTACTAAGAAAAAGATAAGCAATAAAAAGGCAATATCTGCCATTGAGCCTGCATTGATTTCTGGTAACCCCCTTCTATTGCTTGCCATTATTTAGAAAACACTGTTGATATTTCCGAATAAACTACTGCACCAATTGCACCAATAGCCAATACATAAAATGAAATAATTCCCATTCCAACTTTTTTGGCTGTTGAAGCTGTGATCTCATATTTTTCATAAGATCTTAAGATTTCATCAGAAGCAATTACATATGAGAATAGTAATACAGCAATTAACCCTCCTGTTGTATACAATGTTTTTTTAGCATTATCGGTATTTGCTATCATTTTTTTGACACCAAAGCCAATTGCTATTAAAGCAGCCGATCCAACCATTAAATAAGTGAGAATGATCCCTATATTAATTAAACTTTCCATGGTTATTTATTTTTTACTAATAAATCAATTAATGAGATAGAAGCGTCTTCCATTGAGTTAACAAGTGAATCAACTTTTGCGATTAAGTAATTGTAGAAAACTTGAAGGATCATAGCTACAATAAGCCCAAATACAGTAGTTAATAATGCCACCTTAATTCCTCCAGCAACTAATGATGGAGAAATATCTCCAGCAGCCTCAATAGCATCAAATGCGCCGATCATTCCAATTACTGTCCCCATAAATCCAAGCATGGGAGCTAGGGCTATAAATAATGAAATCCATGATAACCCTTTTTCTAAAAGCCCCATTTGAACTGAACCGTAAGAAACAATAGATTTTTCAACCATATCTACACCTTCATTTGATCTTTCCAAACCTTGATAAAAGATAGAAGCAACAGGCCCATTAGTATTTCTGCACACTTCTTTAGCTGCATCAACACCGCCACTATTTAATGCGCTTTCGACATCATTTAATAATTTATCAGTATCAGTTGTAGCCATATTAAGATATATAATCCTTTCAATTGCTAATGCTAACCCTAAGATTAAACATAATAACACTATCCCCATAAATCCTGGCCCACCTTCAATAAATTTTTGTTTTATAATTTGGTGAAAAGATGCAGATTCTTCATTCATTGAAGATTCAATCATTGCAGCCTGTCCTTCTTTGTCTTCTTGCGTCATTTGCACTGGTTCAGCTTGTGAAGAGTCAATGGAATCTTGCGAAAAAGCCGTGTAATTTCCTATCAAAAACATTGATAGTAATATTAAGGTTAGTTTATTTTTCATTTTCTTTTAATTTGTTAGAGTGTTAATTTAAGTGTGGCAAATTTATAAAAATATTATAAAGCTGCAGTATATCTATTGTTTACTTCCTCCCAATTTATTACATTAAAGAAAGCACTTATATAATCAGGGCGCCTATTTTGATAATTTGAATAATAAGCATGCTCCCAAACATCTAAACATAATATTGGAGCACATCCACACTGACCTTCCATTAAAGGATTATCTTGATTAGCTGTTGAACATATAGTCAGCTTCGCTCCTTTAACACCAAGCCATGCCCATCCTGATCCAAATCTTGTTGCGGCAGCTTTTGAAAATTCATCTTTAAAATTATCATAAGATCCAAAATCATTATCAATGGCATCAGCTATTTCCCCAGTTGGATTGCCACCCCCATTTGGGCTCATTGATGTCCAAAACATATTGTGATTATAGTAGCCGCCTCCATTATTTCTCACTGCTCCATTAAGCCCTGGAGAGTTGCAAATCTCTTCAATGTTTTTGTTTTCCGCTGTGGTTCCCGCAATGGCGTTATTTAAATTATTGGTATAGCCTTGATGATGTTTGCTATGGTGTATTTCCATTGTTCTAGCATCAATGTGTGGTTCTAATGCATTATATGCATAAGGTAGTTTTGGTAATTCGAATGACATAATATATTTATTTTTAATTATTTATAATAAAATTTGCCAAGCATCTTCTACTTTTCCTTGGCCTAAAAACTCTTTTGCTAAGATATGTTTTTCTTCTATATCTTTATTGTCTCTAAGTATAAACTCATTTTTCTTAGGAATATTTTCTACAGAAGCTAAAATAGCTAGTTCATTTCCAGTTAGAATTTCAGACCCTCTAATTTCTTCTGGCAAATTATCGATCCCCATACCTATTCTAGATATAGGCTTTACAATTTCGTATATTGATTCTTGAGTAGTTTTTCCATACCAATTA
Source organism: Flavobacteriales bacterium (assembly GCA_002730985.1). Classification (GTDB taxonomy): domain Bacteria; phylum Bacteroidota; class Bacteroidia; order Flavobacteriales; family BACL11; genus BACL11. The sequence continues at coordinate 20,798 of PCBP01000025.1, forward strand.
GCCCCTAATCTGCTTACAATATTTAATTTAAAAGGGTCTATCATATCATTGGTATTTAAAACATTTTCATTAATATGTATTTTTAATACTTCACAAAGCACTAAGCTTCCAGAACCACCTTCTTTTCCTAGTGTAATAATGTCATTTATTTTACATTCAAAGTTAATGGGAGATTCTTTAACTCTTGAAGGGGTTACTGTATCTGATTTCATTTCAGTAAATCCGGCTTTTTCAAATTCATTAGTTTCAGCATTAAAATCACAAGAAGATAAAGAAACTTGTTGTACCATTTCTTGTGATACTAAGCAGACAACACATTCTTTTACTTGATGAACATTATCTAAAGTATGCTTCGAGGTATTGTTTCTTGCTCTTCTTACAGGAGAAAAAACTAAAATAGGAGGTTTTATTGAGAAAACATTAAAAAACGAAAAAGGACTTAGATTTTTATTTCCTTTCGAATCAATAGTACTTACAAAGGCTATAGGCCTTGGGGTGACTGCAGCCGATAAATATTGGTATAGATTTTCTGTTTCTCCTGCGGTTATATCAATTGTTTTAATCATTTTTTAAGTTTTAATAAGGAATGACTAGAATCTATTTTTTTGATTTTATTGCTGATTTTTCCCAAACCTTCAATTCGCATTTCAATTTCATCCCCTTCTTTTAACCACCTTTGTTTGTAATTAGGATCTAGTGTTTTTCCACTTCCATTTAATTCTAATAAACAACCAGTTCCTACTGTCCCTGATCCAATAATATCTCCAGCAAATAATTCAACACCATAAGATGCCCTTTCAATAATCTCAGCAAAAGTCCAATTCATATCTTTAGCATTACCTTCAGAAAGCAGCTCTTCATTAACAAAACATTTCATCTCTAAGTTGTATTTTTTTCCAAATGGCGTATCGATACTTTTATTTTCTAATTCATCTGTAGTAACTAAATAGGGGCCTAATACATTCGCAAAATCTTTCCCTTTAGCAGGACCTAGATTTAATTTCATTTCTTCCATTTGCAATTCTCTTGCGCTAAGATCATTTAGAATGCAAAGGCCTGCAATATGATTGTCTGCATCTCTAGATAAGATATTTTTTCCGCCTTTGCCAATTACAATTGCAAATTCTAATTCGTAATCTAGTTTATGGAAATGATCAGGCATAATCTCTATTTCTTCCTCATCTCCAAACATTGCGTTATGATTTGAGAAATAAAAGACAGGGAACTGATCGAATTCTGCAATCATGTCTGCTCCTCTATTTTTTCGAGAAGTCGCTACATGCTGCCTGAATGCATATGCATCTCGAAAAGAAGGAGGTTTTGGAATAGTAGGCAAAATAGTAATATCATTAATATTATGCGCTAAACAATTATCTTTACTTATAAAAGAATTTATTTGGTTTTTATAATCTTCAATTTGAATCAAGTCAACTAATGATATATCCCCAAAAAAACTATTTAGGTTATAAACTAATTGATCTTTGAGAACGCCAAGTTGATGCGTTTCTGATTTGCTTGTTTTGTAAGTAAGGAGTTTCATTTATTTAAGACAAAATTATGATTTTTATTTTAGGCATAATATAAATCATGCTTTGTTTCTTTTTTTAAGTCTTATATTTGCGTAAAAAATAGTATGCCAAGGTATCATAAATTAGGTAAAATCCCTCACAAAAGACATACCAGCTTTGCTAAAGAGGATGGAGGGCTTCATTATGAAGAGTTATTCGGAACCATTGGGTTTGATGGGATGGCTTCACTTTTATATCATTTACATAGACCTACACAAGTAAAAGAAATAAAGCAAGCTTATTCTGTAGCACCAGAAGTTAGTGTAGAGAAGAATTTAAAATCTTACCTATTAAAAGGATTTGAAGCGCCTAAAGTTGCAGATCATTTAGAAAGTAGAATTTCTATTTTAATAAATAATGACCTCAATATATTACTTTCTGCCCCAACTAATTTGGAAGAAGATTATTACTACAAAAATACAGATGGGGATGAGGTTATCTTTGTACATAAAGGAACAGGAACACTAAGGACTTTTGTAGGAAACTTAAAGTTTAAAGAAGGAGATTATCTAGTTATTCCAAGAGGGATGATTTATACTATGAAGTTTGATAGTTCAGAAAATAGACTCTTTATTGTAGAGTCCTATACACCAGTATATACTCCAAAAAGATATCGTAATCATTTTGGGCAGTTACTAGAGAATTCCCCTTATTGTGAGAGAGATTTAAGAATGCCTGAAAAGCTAGAAACTCATGATGAAAAAGGAGATTTTATTATTAAAATTAAGAAGGAGCAAATGATTCATGAATATACTTATGCATCACATCCTTTTGATGTTGTGGGCTGTGACGGATATAATTTTCCATATGCTTTTTCCATACATGATTTTGAGTCAATTACAGGAAGGGTGCATCAACCTCCTCCTGTACATCAAACTTTTGAAACAAGTAGATTTGTTATTTGTTCTTTTTGTCCAAGAATGTATGATTACCACCCAGAATCTATACCGGCACCATATAACCATTCTAATATTGATTCAGACGAGGTTTTGTATTATGTAGATGGGGATTTTATGAGCAGGAATCACGTTGAGGAAGGATATATTTCTCTACATCCTGCAGGAATACCTCATGGGCCACATCCAGGAGCAATGGAAAGAAGTATTGGGCAAACTAAAACAGATGAATTAGCAGTAATGGTTGATACTTTTGCACCATTAAAAATAACCAAAGCGGCTATAGCACTTTCAGATGGGAAATATCATAAATCTTGGATAGAAGAATAATCTTAATTGTAAAGAGATAATCATTATGAGTGAAGTAAAAAATGTTGAATACGGATTAGAAAAAATATTCGAGGGGGCAAAAGACTTCCTCCCTTTACTTGGAACAGACTATATTGAGTTTTATGTTGGGAATGCTAAGCAAGCTGCATATTATTATAAGTCAGCATTTGGTTTCCAATCATTTGCATATAAAGGACTTGAAACAGGAAGTAAAGAATGCGCTTCCTATGTTTTAAAACAGGATAAAATAAGAATTGTACTAACTACGCCATTAAACTCAAAATCTCCAATTAATAATCATATTGTAAAACATGGTGATGGCGTTAAAGTAATTGCTCTTTGGGTTGATGACGCAACTAAATCATGGGAGGAAACAACTAAAAGAGGTGCTAAATCTTTTATGAAACCAACTTTAGAAACAGATGAGCACGGTGAAGTTGTTCGTTCTGGTATTTATACATATGGAGAGACAGTGCATGTTTTTGTAGAGAGAAAAAATTATAAGGGAGTATTTCTTCCAGGATATACAAAATGGGAATCTGATTATAATCCAGAGCCGACAGGCTTGAAGTTCATTGATCATATGGTAGGGAATGTAGGATGGAATGAGATGAATAAATGGGTTAAGTTTTATGAGGACGTAATGGGATTTGTTAATTTCTTATCTTTTGATGATAAACAAATAAATACGGAATATTCTGCTTTAATGAGCAAGGTAATGAGTAATGGGAATGGGAGAATTAAATTTCCAATTAATGAGCCGGCGGAAGGTAAAAAGAAATCTCAGATTGAAGAATATTTAGATTTTTATGAAGGCCCAGGGGCCCAGCATATAGCTGTAGCAACAGATGATATTATTAGTACTGTTAGTAAGTTAAGAGCTAGAGGAATTGAATTTTTATCTCATCCTCCTGAAGAATACTATAAGGCAGTCCCATTGCGATTAGCAGCTCATAATCATAAGCTTAAAGAAGATATAGAAACTTTAAAAGGCTTAGGAATTATGATTGATGCTGATGAAGAAGGATATTTATTGCAAATTTTTACTAAACCTGTTGAGGATAGACCAACGTTGTTTTTTGAAATTATTCAAAGAATGGGAGCAAGAGGCTTTGGTGCTGGCAATTTTAAAGCTTTATTTGAAGCTATTGAGAGAGAACAAGAAAAAAGAGGAACATTATAAAATATATATTATGAGTAAATTAAAAATAGGAGATACTGCTCCAGCAATTAATTCTTTCGATCAAAATAATGAGTTAATTACATTAGAACAATTTAAAGGGAAGAAAGTAGTACTTTATTTTTATCCAAAAGATATGACTCCAGGATGTACAGTGCAATCCTGTAATTTGAGAGACAATTATCAAGAGTTGTTAGCCAAAGGCTATGTTGTGTTGGGCTGCTCTGTTGATAGTCCTAAAAGGCATGTTAAATTTATTGATAAATATGATTTGCCTTTTTCATTAATTTCAGATGAGGCCAAAAAAGTTGTTGAAGATTATGGAGTTTGGGGGCTTAAGAAATTTATGGGCAGAGAGTATATGGGGATTAGCAGAACTACTTTCGTTATTAATGAGAAAGGGGCAATAGAAGACATTATTTCTAAGGTAGACACTAAAGAACATACGAAACAGATAATAACCGATTAATAATTTGCTGAGATTTTGGACATTACATTAGAGTGGGAAGGTATATTAGGAGTAATTAAGCTGGGATTAATCTTTTTTATCCCCTTTTGTATAGGATTTATTATTGGAAGAAAAACAAAATGAAAAAAATACTAGCGCTAGGGTTATGCCTAATTTTAGTCTGTTCTTGTCAATCTAATGTTTTAAAAGATTATAAAGAGGATACTACTATTAAAATCGACACTTTATCTATTGAAAAAATAAAAATAGATACTCACTAAATAATAAAAATAAATGTCCGGAATAAGGTTAACAATAGTGATAAGAAAAACAACTATTAAAGTTATAGGATTAAAATAATAGATTAATAATTAAAAAACTACTACAAAATAGATTAACAATAAAAAAGATCATGAAAAAACTACTACAATGTGTTTTGTTTCTGGCCACCAAGATAAACTAACATTAAATTAGAATAATAAGCGAAAAACTTCTTCAATTTTCCCGCATTGTATAATTTTAATGTTGAACCCTTTAGCGTTGAATTTATTGTATTTGGAAATAATAATTTGTTTATAGCCTAATTTTTCTGCCTCTCCAACTCTGTTTTCTATTCTATTAACAGCTCTTATTTCACCAGACAATCCAATTTCTCCTGCAAAGCAAGTAAGGGTGTCTAGAGCAATGTTTTTGTCAGAAGACAATATAGAGCAGATTACAGCTAAGTCGATGGCCGTATCATTAATTTTTATTCCTCCAGTAATATTTAAGAAAACATCTTTTGCTGCTAATTTGAATCCACATCTTTTTTCTAAAACAGCTAATAGCATATTCATTCTTTTAGTGTCATAGCCAGTTGTAGATCTTTGTGGCGTGCCATATACTGCTGAACTTACTAAGGCCTGTATTTCAACTAGCAATGGTCTAGCGCCTTCTATTGTAGCTGCAATTCCAACTCCACTTGTGTTTTCATCTCTTTCGGAGATCAGAATTTCAGAAGGGTTGCTTACTTCTCTAAGTCCTTTTTGGCTCATTTCATAAACACCAAGTTCTGATGCTGAACCGAATCGGTTTTTTATTGTTCGTAAAATTCTATAAACATAGTTTCTGTCACCTTCAAATTGCAGTACAGTATCTACCATGTGTTCCAATATCTTTGGTCCTGCAATTGCACCATCTTTGTTGATGTGTCCAATTAAGAAAATTGCTGTTCCAGTTTCTTTAGCAAATTTTATAAGTTCTGAAGTACACTCTCTTATTTGAGAAACACTACCTGGAGAAGATTCAATATGCGCAGTATGTAAAGTCTGTATAGAATCTACTATTAATATATCTGGTGCTAATTGTTCAATTTGCTGAAAGATATTTTGTGTAGAAGTTTCAGTAAGGATATAGCAATTTTCAGAGTTTTTATTGATGCGCTCAGCACGCATTTTTATTTGTTTTTCACTTTCTTCTCCTGAAATATAGAGAATTTTCTTATTTTTTGAACTTAGTGCGAATTGTAACAACAAGGTTGATTTCCCTATCCCAGGATCCCCTCCTAATAATATAATAGATCCAGGAACAATCCCTCCTCCTAATACTCTATTAAGTTCTTTGTCATTGCTTACTATTCTTTTTTCATTGGCATAGTCAATCTCACTTATTAGAAATGGTTTATTTGTTTTATTACTTTTAAAACCTCCTTTCGTATTATTTTCTTTTGCAATTATTTCTTCAACAAAGGTGTTCCACTCATTACATTGAGGGCATTTCCCTAGCCATTTAGGCGATTGATTGCCACAACTTTGGCAAAAAAATGCTGATTGTACTTTTTTTGCTGTCAAGAGTTTTTGATTTTATCAATAATATTACTACTAGAAAAGCCCTCAACAAAAGGGACAAGGATTACTTCTCCTCCATTTTTACGAATAATTTCATGACCAACTATTGTGTTAATTTTATAATCCCCCCCCTTTGCTAGAATATCAGGATTTAAATTACTGATTAAATTTAATGGGGTCTCTTCAGAAAATAAAACAATAGCATCAACAAAACTAAGTGAAGCTAGCAAAATTGCTCTAGAATTTTCATCTATAATTGGCCTGCTTTCCCCTTTCAATTTTTTTATAGAA